>NZ_BADI01000670.1:0-3899 GCF_000333555.1 Herbaspirillum sp. B65
CCGGCCATCCCTTCATTTCCTCTACGGGACCATGACGCTGCTGGTGCTCTGCTGCATCGTGCACTTCTACACCACCGCGCACCTGACTGCGGTGACTGCCTTGAAGCAGCTCGACCCCAAATTCGAAGCCGCCTCGCTGTCGCTGAAGGTACCCCTGCTCAACACCTTCCTGCGCGTGACCGTGCCACTGTGCCTGCCGCAAATGCTGGAGATCTTCCGCTACCTGTTCGTCTCTTCCATGACCACGGTCTCGGCGGTGATCTTCCTGTACCGGCCCGATACGGTGCTGGCCTCGGTGGCGGTGCTCAACATGGATGACGCCGGCGACGTCGGCCCGGCGGCGGCCATGTCGACCCTGATCCTGCTGACCTCGGCCGCAGCCTCGCTGCTCATGTATGCCGCCGGCAGTCGCTGGCTGGCGCGAGCCCAGGCCTGGCGCCGCGGGCGCAGCCACTGAAGGTGAGCCGCGGCAAACCGATTTCTTCCCTTGGCGTCGCAGACGCTTTTTCAACCCAGCCATCCCATAAACATAGACGAAGGCCATCATGAAAAAAACCAAGCTGTTTTCCCTGCTCGCATCGGTGATCGGCGCCGGCATGTTGTTCTCGGCCCAGGCCCACGCGGCCACCACGCTGACGGTCTATACCGCCCTCGAAGCCGACCAGATCAAGGCTTACCAGGCAGCCTTCCAGAAGGCCAACCCGGACATCGAAATCAAGTGGGTGCGCGACTCCACCGGCATCGTCACCGCCAAGCTGCTGGCGGAAAAGGCCAATCCGCAAGCCGACGTGATCTGGGGCCTGGCCGCCACCAGCCTGGCCCTGCTGGACAAGGAAGGGATGCTGACCCCCTACGCCCCGCATGGCCTGTCGGCCATCGACGCCAAGTACCGCAGCGCCGCCAACCCGCCGTCGTGGGTGGGCATGGACGTGTGGGCCTCGGCCATCTGCTTCAACACCGTGGAAGCGCAAAAGCAGGGCCTGCCCAAGCCGACCTCCTGGGCCGACCTGACCAAGCCGGTCTATGCCGGCAAGATCGTCATGCCCAACCCAGCCTCTTCCGGTACCGGTTACCTGGATGTGTCGGCCTGGCTGCAGATGATGGGTGAAGAAAAAGGCTGGGCCTACATGGATGCCCTGCACAAGAACATCGGCCAGTACACCCACTCCGGCTCCAAGCCCTGCAAGCAGGCCGCGACAGGTGAATTCCCGATCGGCATCGCCTTCGAATACCGCGCCGTGAAGACCAAGAAGGAAGGCGCCCCGATCGACGTGATCCTGCCCGCCGAAGGCCTGGGCTGGGACATCGAAGCCACCGCCATCGTCAAGGGCACCAAGAACCTGGAAGCCGCCAAGAAGCTGGCCGACTTCTCTGCCAGCAAGGATGCCATGGCGCTGTATGAAAAGAACTTCGCCGTGGTCGCCATTCCGGGCGTAGCCAAGCCGGACGAACTGCTGCCGGCCGACTACGAAAAGCGTCTCATCAAGAACGACTTCACCTGGGCCAGCACCAACCGTGATCGCATCCTGACCGAGTGGAGCAAGCGCTACGAAAGCAAGTCGGAGAAAAAGCAGTAATGCCCGTCACCGACGGCGTTCACATGTATTGCACGTAGTTCGACGCCGCCACAGCCCAGCCTGTGGCGGCGCGCAGAGAGGATCGCAAAACGCCCACAGAGCGTTCGCCCACAACAGGCATCACGACATCTGGCAACCGTATCTTATGGAGTCCCCCATGACGCTTTCCCCCACAGAACACGATCCGCAACACTTCGACCTGGCCGTGGTCGGTTCGGGCATCCTCGGCCTGGCGCACGCCTATGCGGCCGTCAAGCGCGGCCTGAAAGTCGCCGTGTTCGAACGCACCGGCACCCCGCTGGGCGCCTCCGTACGCATTTTCGGCATGGGCCTGGTGACCGCCAGCCCGCCGGCATCATGCTCGACCTGGCCCGCGAAAGCCGCGCCATCTGGCTGCACCTGGCGGCGCGCGCCAACTTCAGCGCCCGTGAAGCCGGCACCCTGCTGTTTGCCCGCAGCCAAGCAGAGCATGATGTGCTGGTGGAATTCATGACCGTGCGTGCGCGTCAGTACGATTACCGCGCCTCGCTTCTGGAAGGCGAGAAGCTCGATGCCCTCTACAATGGCCGCTTCAGTCATCACCGCTCGGCCCTGCACGGCACCGAAGACCTGCAACTGTATTCGCGCGAAGCCATGCCAGCCCTGGTGGCCTACCTGCATTCGCAGGGCGTGCATTTCCGTTTCAATACCCTGGTGCATGGCACGGCCGATGGCCGCCTCTCGACCACCGCAGGTGAATTCCACGCCGAGCGCGTGGTGGTCTGCTCGGGTCACGATTACCTGACGCTCTTCGCCGACCGCCTGCAGCCGATGAACCTGAAACAATGCCGTCTGCAGATGCTGCGCATCAAGACCGAAGAAGCGGTGCCGCTGACCCATGCCGTGCTGACCGGCCTGTCCTGCACCCACTACGGCGCCTTCTCGGACCTGCCCACCGCGCGCGCAGTCCATGCCGAGATCGAGGCCAAGACGCCCTTGCTCAACAAGCACGGCATCCACCTGCTGGTCAGTCCGACGCCCTATCAAGAGCTCATCGTCGGCGATTCGCACCACTACGGTAGCGATTCGCCGCCGTTCAACAGCGAAGAAGTCGACCAACTGCTGCTGGGCCTGGTCGAACACACGCTGGACACCCGCGTGCAGGTCATCGAGCGCTGGCAAGGGGTCTATGGCAGCAAGGGCCCCGGTCCGTTCTCGGCGCTGGCCGTCGACGACCATACCTCGGTGGTGCTCATGCATACCGGCATCGGTATGAGCGTCGGTCTGGGACTCGGTGAGCGTGTCGTGAAGGCGCTGCTGGAAGGCGACAGCCTGCCCACGCCATCCACACAACCGGCCCCGGCCACCGCCCTGGCCTGATCGACTGCAGTTGCACCCGGTACGGTGGCCAACGCTGCCGTACCGCCTCGTAGCCACCCATCTGATCTGCCCTTGCGGCCAATAGGGCAACCCGCCAAGCCGCCTGTTTGGCAAGATACTTCACTTGCCCACCTTCATTCCTGACAGAAAATTTTTTTCTGGCATCTTTTCCCAACGCCCAATCACTCCCGCATGTCGCTGCGGCGCAATATCCTCCGACACCCACAAAGCCTTGGCAGAAGCGGGTTTCCCTGCTGCGTCGCAACCGAAAACAGGCTTGCTGCGCTGTAAGCTTGTGTAAGTTTGGAGCAAGTCCTGCGTAAGCTTGGCGTCGCACACTCGGCGCATGGACAAGTGGGTCCTTACGCAAGCAATGCGAAGCCAATATCGCGGTTTGTGTCAGACGGGGGAAGCCAGGGGGTGTCGGTTCTTCAAACTCTGCTCTTCCGGTGCGTTCTTGCATAACGCCCCATTCGACCATCTGTTGCATCGTTGCCCGAGTACCTGGTTGCACACCATGCATGAGCACATTCATTAAAACCAAGGAGACAAACATGACCACAGCATCCGTCAATACGACGACGCGCGGCATCACCAAGGAGGAAAAGAAAGTCATCTTCGCCTCGTCGCTAGGCACCGTTTTCGAATGGTATGACTTCTATCTCTACGGCTCGCTGGCCGCCATCATCGCCAAGCAGTTCTTTGCCGGCACCGATCCCAATACCGCTTTCATCTTCGCCCTGCTGGCCTTTGCTGCGGGCTTCATCGTGCGCCCGTTCGGCGCGCTGGTGTTCGGCCGCCTGGGTGACCTGGTCGGTCGTAAATACACTTTCCTGGTGACCATCCTCATCATGGGTGCCTCGACCTTCATCGTCGGCGTGCTGCCCAACTACAACTCCATCGGCATTACCGCCCCGATCATCCTGATCATCCTGCGCATCCTGCAAGGGCTGGCGCTGGGCG
>NZ_BADI01000669.1:0-610 GCF_000333555.1 Herbaspirillum sp. B65
CCAGATGTATGGGCTCGATATCGGCCACGCCGTCGAATTCCAGCGTGATGTCGCGGAAGAGTTCGGAGAGGCGCGACACGGACACGGTCCAGATCACGGGCTTGTCGGCCAGGCGGTCAGCGGGGGCAGGGCGTTTCATGGTGAGCGTTCGCGGCGTTTCAGTGAAACGTTAATGTAACACTGATGAAACGCACAGGGTTGTGGAACATCAACCCGACAGAAGGCGGGTACGCCCGGAGCGCGCACCGGAAGGGAAGCCTGCCAGCCTTGTCCGGCGCTGGTTTCAGACGATATGAAGGTTTTTTCATGCCTTGCGCCATGCAATGCTGCACTGCGATGGCACGGCCGTTGCAATGGTGAACGCACATGTCGCAGGACGGGGGCGATGCAGACCCGCCCGCCGCAGTCAGGCAATCCAGACTTTCCGTATTTCAACCTCATCGAGAAGGTGTCCACCATGGCTCTCCACTCCGCAGGCGCAGCGTTCCGCCAGGCCGTCCAGGAAGAATCCCCCTTGCAAGTCATCGGCGCGATCAACGCCAATCACGCCCTGCTGGCCAAGCGTGCCGGCTTCCGCGCGATTTACCTGTCCGGCGGCGGCGTGGCTGCG
>NZ_BADI01000668.1:0-1554 GCF_000333555.1 Herbaspirillum sp. B65
TCGTCAGCCTGTCCGACATCACGTTGACCGATCCCCTGGCTGAAGTCGTCAGCCTGCTACAGCCCGCCGCGCGCTATACCAAGTACGTGCAGGGTGCCGGCAGCTGGCGCGTGCAGCGCTCACTGTCCGAGCTGGCCTTCTATTGCGCCGTGCTGGAGGGCAGTTGCCGCATCCTGCGCGAGTGGCCTGGTGACGCGCCTGAGGAGGCGTGCATCGTGCTGCACGCCGGTGATTTCTTCCTCGCGCCGGCCTTGCAAGGCTTCACCCTGGCCAGCATGGATGAGTGCGAGGACGCCCTGTTCGATGAAGACAATCCGCCGCCACGCCTGCCCGATGGACGCTATCACCTGGGCCGCCTGGGCCTGCCGCCGCAGGTGCAACTGGTGGTGGGCCATTGCGTCTTCGAATCACCCGACACGCCGCTGCTGCTGTCGCTGCTGCCCGACCTGGTAGTGGCCCGTGCGCACACGCGGCTGGCCACGCTGGTGCAACTGGTGGGCGACGAATACCGCGCCGAGCGCCCGGCACGCGATGTGGTACTGGCACGCTTGCTGGAGGTGCTGCTGATCGAAGCCCTGCGTTCCAGTGCGGATGCAGGCGCTGCCGCAACGCCTGGCCTGCTGCGCGGCTTGGGCGATGTACGGCTCGCCTCGGCACTGCGATCCATACATGCGCGACCGGCCGAGAAGTGGAGTGTGGTGCGGCTGGCGCGGGCGGCGGCATTGTCGCGCTCTTCCTTCTTCGAACGCTTCCGCCGCGAAGTCGGGTTGGCGCCCATGGAATACCTGCTGGCCTGGCGCATGGCCTTGGCCAAGCGGCTATTGCTGCACGATGGGGCATCCATGGCGCAAGTCGCGCAACAGGTCGGCTATAGTTCTGCCTCGACCTTCAGCGTAGCCTTTAGCCGGCACGTGGGCTTGCCACCTTCAGCGTTCGCCCGACAAAGCAGCGCCTAGCCCGCCACAAAGCCGACCCGCTCCATGGTGCCAATGTGCATACTCAGCAACTGCACGGCGCGGTCGGTCTTCTTATCCTTGAGGGCATCGATGATAAGCATGTGGTCATGATCGGAGCGCGGCTGCCAGCCGCGCTTGAAACCGGTCGAGAACAGGTAGCGCGAATTGGTCAACTGCAATTGCTTCAACACCGCCAGCAGGCGTGGCATGGCACATTGGCTGGAGAGGATGTCGTGGAACAGGTTGTTGGCGGCATCCCATTCCACCAGCGAAGCCGCCTGGGCGCAGGCTTGCTGTGCCTGTTCCAGTTGCGCGATGTGCTCGGAGGTGAATTTGCGCACGCTGTGGCGTAAGGCCAGGATTTCCAGCGCCCCGCGCATCTCGGCGTTTTCCTTCACTGCCGCCCTATCGACCATGGTCACCCGCACCCCGCGACGGGGCAAAGTGAGGACCAATCCTTCAGCTTCCAACTGACGAAATGCTTCCCGCACCGGCACATGGCTGGACTGGAATTCCTGGGCCACGTGATCTTGCCGAAGCGCCGCCCCGCCTGCGATCTCGCCGCGAATGATGCGCGTGCGCAAGACCTCGGCGATGC
>NZ_BADI01000667.1:0-155 GCF_000333555.1 Herbaspirillum sp. B65
CAATAAAGCCGGATCAGCCGGAGGCCGCGCCGATGAAACAAGGGGTCGGTACCGAAGGGGGACGGGATTCATTAATTAGTTTTTCTAATAGGGTAATTAAGGATTGATTACCTAGTCAATACGGCGCACGCGCGCGACACTGATTGCCTTCACAT
>NZ_BADI01000666.1:0-2384 GCF_000333555.1 Herbaspirillum sp. B65
ATGGTCTTGCCGGCCTCCTGCACCAGAGCGGTACCGGCATTGACCTTGTCTACTGAATCGGTGATCAATTCCTTGATCTCCTTGGCTGCCGCAGCAGAGCGCTGGGCCAGACTGCGCACTTCCGAAGCCACGACTGCGAAGCCGCGCCCCTGTTCACCGGCCCGCGCAGCCTCCACTGCAGCATTGAGCGCCAGGATGTTGGTCTGGAAGGCGATGCCATCAATGACGCCGATGATGCTGGAAATCTTCTGTGACGAACGGTTGATGGTCTCCATCGTCTGGATCATGCGCGCCACCGCGTCGCCGCCGGCAGAGGCCGCACTGGAGGCGACGGCCGTGGTCTCATCGGCGCGCCGGGCGTGCTCGGCATTGCGCTTGACGGTGGTGGCGATCTGTTCCATGGCAGCGGCGGTTTCTTCCACCGAGGAGGCCTGTTGCTCGGTCCGCACCGATAGATCCTGGTTGCCGGTAGCGATTTCGGCCGAGGCGACCGCGATGCCATGAATACTTCTGCGCAGCTTGCCGATGAGTTCGCGCAGATTGAGCGTCATCGAACGCAGCGACTGCATCAGTTGGCCGACCTCGTCCCGTGCGCCCACCTGAAGTTCAGCCGTCAGATCACCCCTGGCGACCCGTTCCGCGACGCTGACCGCTTCGGTCAGCGGCTTGACGATGGATCGCGCCAGCAGGTGCACCACAATGGCCGCCAGCAGCACGGCGAGCCCCTCGAGGATCAACAGCAATCGACGACTCTGCCCTGCAGTTCGTTCGATCTGGAGATTGATGCTGTCGATCTGATGACGCTGGACATTGAGAAATTCTTGCATGAGCTGCTGGAAACCTTTGGCCACCGGAACGTATTGTTCTTCCAGAATTTTGAGTGCCTGTGCGGTCTCGCCAGCGGCCTTGAGCTGGTTCACCCGATCACGAGCGGCCAGATAGCGCTTGCGCTGTACACCGATCTTGTCGAACAGGGCGCGCTCTTCATCGCTGTCGAGAAGACTGCCGATATGTTCTTGAAGGTCCCCCGATTTCTTGGGCCCCTCTGTAGCCAGAAACTCCGTCAGCGAAGGATCGCTGCTTTTGGCAATGGCCGTGGTGCGCATGATTCCCGAATCGATGGCACGGTACCAGTCGCTGCTCAGTCGCTCTTTCATCAATGGCTTCTTCATCATAGCCGAGGAAGCATCGCTGAGCGTCTGCAGGTTCCACAACGCAACGCCGGTGGTCATGCACGACAAAACCAGAACCACTCCAAGACCCAAGCCAAGCCGCTTGGCGATCTTCAGATGAGTGAACATCACTGCCCCTTTTCAAGAGAACTTTACACTTCGTCAGAAATATAAGTATCGCCAATAGTAACAACGTATTGATCAATGATACATGAAAAAATGCATTTCATGACATGCAGTGCTGCCACATTGAACATCTGCCGTGAAGCTCAGCGCTCGGGCACACCTCTAGCCCATTGTGACCAGTTCGCCACGATGGCCTCGACCAATGGGGAGCCTGCGCGGTAGAGATTCTCGGTCGCAATCGCAAATCCACCCTGGGTCTCGAAATTGAGCAGATTGCTCACATCGGAAATACCTGGCGGCGGACGATCAAAGTCCGAACCTGTGCGTAACAGCGCCACGCGCGATGGATCGACCAATCCAGACGTGCCGGCCCGACGTAGCGCCTCCAGGGTGGCATTGTCTTCCTGCTGTGCTGTGCAATAGCGCCCCTTTGCATCGGTGAGCAACGCCATCCATTGCGTGGCCCGCTGGGTCAGGCGATGACCTGAAAACCAGGTATCGCTGGACAAGGTGTCGCAGCGGGTGACTTGCGGCTTTCCATGCGCAACGGTTTGCACATACTTTGTGCGGTAGCGGGCCGCCTGCGCATCGTCGGCCAAGGTCACATCGCGGGAAAGAAGATAGGCGGCCTGCTGCAATGTCGGGTCGAGCTGGAATACCTCTGTGTGATAGTCCAGCTGTGGCTTCTGATCGGGGTTGCTGGTGTTGATGCCCAAGTAGCCGCTGTGCCAGTGATTGGGGATTTCGCGCGCATCCAGTTCCCATTGCAGTCCAAAATCGACCGCATATCCTGCCCAGGTTGCTGTTCCCAATGTGCCATAGTCCGGGCTGATACCGGCAATGCCCGCGATGAGGAAATACGTTTGGCGCAGATCCAGGCGAGAGGAAAAGCTCAGCGCCATCGTCGATGCTGCTGCGTTGGCATGACCCATGCCCAGGATCGCTAGACATGCCCCATCCTGCCGACAGCGCACCGGATTGTCCGCGCCAAGCCCAGGTACTACGATCTGATCCGTATGGCCCCAATGCTCCAGCCAATGTTGCGCTTCAGGTTGAACATGGTCAGCACCATCACCTGACGGCCTG
>NZ_BADI01000665.1:0-19202 GCF_000333555.1 Herbaspirillum sp. B65
TTTCCCCGTGAACCCCGTAGTCGCCTGATCCTGGCCGTGGTGGTCACGGCCGTGCTGATGGGGGTGGCCGGCGGCTTGTTCTGCTGGCTCATCCTCAACCCCACGCGCTGGATCCCGGCACCGATCGTCACCCTGCGCGCCGAGCGCCCGGTGGTCTTTGCCGCCTTGTGCGGCTTCATCGTCGCAGTCATCGGCGTGGCCGCCGGCGGCGCTACCTTCGGCAGCGGCTATGAGCAGGCGCATGGCTTGCTCAACGATGGTCAGGGTCTGTCGGTGTTCTATCCCTTCCTCAAGTTCGCTTCCATGATCGGCTCTTACCTGCCGGGTCTGCCGGGCGGCATTTTTGCGCCTTCGCTGTCCATCGGCGCGGGTTTCGGCAACCTGCTGCACCTGCTCTTCGGTGGCACCTCGCTGCCCATGCTGGTGGCGCTGGCCATGGTCGGCTACCTGGCCGCAGTGACCCAGTCGCCCATCACGGCCTTCGTGATCGTAATGGAAATGGTCGATGGTCATGCGCTGGTGATCTCGCTGATGGCCACCGCCCTGATCGCCTCGGCGGTGTCCAAGGTGTTTGCACCGCCCCTGTATGAAACCCTGGCCGAGCGTTATCTGAAATCCTGATATCGACTGCCAGGTTTATCTGTTTTTACGCTACTGATATCGCTTTGAACGCTGCGTCAATTTGACGCAGCGTCCGCAACCCGCCTGTGGCGCGCCTCTGCCGCCATTTCCTCATCCTGCGCTGCCTAACGCGACAATATGTCGCATCTCCCCATCGGGGTGCCTGTCCATAATCGCGCCTGTCCCGTTGCACGCCTTGCGGCGGTGCATGCAGAGGGCATCGATAAAGACAACCACAGGGGATTTCCATGCAAATGACACCTTGCGCCTGCGCCATTGCGCTGGCCTTTACCGTGTGCAGCGATGTGCTGGCACGCACTGACGATGAGACACCACTGCCTGCTATCACGGTGAGCAGCGACAAGCCATCAGCGCTGCCGCCCAGTGCCGACAGCGCTGCGCTGCTCAACGACCAGCCCGGCTATGCCACGGCAGCCGGTGGTGGCGTATCAGCCTTGCCGGTCTTGAATGGCTTTGCCGCTGATCGCCTCAAGATCCGCCTGGACGGCATGGAAGTCACGGCCGCCTGCGGCAACCAGATGAATGCGCCGATGTCTTACATGCCGCCCGCCCAGGTCGGCATGACGCGCGTGATCGCCGGCATCACTCCGGTCAGCGTGGGCGGCGACAGCATCGGCGGCAGCATCGAATTGAGCTCCCCGGCGCCCCAGTTTGCCTCTGCCCCCGGTCAGTTGCTGACCAAGGGTGGCTTTGCGGTCTCGGCGCGTAGCGTCAATGCGGAAGTATCGGCCTCGCTCAATGCCACGGTGGCCAGCGATAGCCTCTCCGTGGCCTACGTGGCCAGCCAGTCGCGGGCCGAGAGTTACGTCAACGGCAATGGCGACAAGGTGCTCTCCAGTCTCTATCAGAGCAACAACCATGCGCTCACCGTGGCCGCACGCGGTGAGGGCCAGCAACTGGTCGTGAAGGTGGGCCAGCAATACATTCCCTACCAGGGCTTTCCCAACGAATACATGGACATGACGGGCAATCGTTCCACCTTTGCCAACCTGGGCTATGAGCGCCGCTTCGACTGGGGCAAACTGTTCGGCCGGCTGTACTGGCAGCGTACGGAGCATGAGATGGGCTTCTTCAGTGGCGAGCGCAGCGGCACCATGCCCATGCAGACGCAAGGCCGCGACCTCGGCTATACGCTGCGCGCCGATATCGACTTGGCCCCGGAGGGCCGCAGCGTGCTGCGCGTGGGGCATGAATACCACAGCTTCCATCTCGATGATGTCTGGCCGCCGGTGCCGGGCTCGATGATGATGGGCCCGCGCCCCTACCTGAACATCAACGATGGCAAGCGCGACCGTTTGGCGCTCTTCGCCGAATGGGAGCAGCAGCTCGATGCCCGCTGGAGCACGCTGGTGGGCGTGCGCGATGAATTGGTCAAGAGTGATGCCGGCAATGTGCAGTCCTACGGCACCAACATGATGAACCAGCCCGATCTGAGGGCGGCCAATGCCTTCAATGCCCGCGGCCACGCCAGGACTGACAACAACATTGACCTGACAGCACTGGCGCGATGGGCGCCTGATGCGGGAAAGACCTACGAATTCGGCTACGCCCGCAAGACCCGTTCGCCCAACCTCTATGAGCGCTATACCTGGGGCCGCGGCGGCATGGCCATGCGCATGACCAACTGGTTCGGCGATGGCAACGGCTATGTCGGCAACCTCGACCTCAAGCCTGAAGTGGCGCATACGCTCTCAGGTACCGCCGACTGGCATAGCGAGCAGCGAGAGGCCGGGGCTGGCAGCGACGGTGGCGGCGAAGCTCGCTGGTTCTTCCGGCTCACGCCTTATTTCAGCTATGTCGAAAACTATATCGATGCCGATGTCATCGGCAGCTTCAATCCCTATGGCGTGGCTGCCGCTACCGGGCGCTATCTGCAATTTGCCAACCACGATGCTCGCCTCTATGGCATCAATGCCTCCTGGAAGTGGCCACTGGCGGTGGCTAGCGGGCTGGGTGAAGTTTCCTTCACCGGCAAGGCCGGTATCGCCCGTGGCAAGCGGGTCGATGGCGGCAACCTGTACCACATGATGCCTTTTCATGTACTAGCGGCACTGGAGCACAAGCAAGGCCCCTGGACCCAGCGTGCTGAAATGAACTACGTGGCGCGCAAGACTCAGGTGGATAGCAACCGGGTCGAGCCGGTGACGGCCAGCTACACCGTCTTCAATCTCAGGAGCAGCTATCGCTTCAATGCCGCCATCAGCGTGACGGCGGGCATCAGCAATCTGTTCAATCGCAATTATGCCGAGCCGCTGGGCGGGGTCTATCTGTCGGGATTGGCCAAGAGCAGGAGCGGTGCTCTGCAAGCCTTGCCGGGCTATGGCCGTTCGCTGGATGTGGGAGTAAACGTGAGCTTCTGATCGAAGAGGGGCAGGACAGCGCACCGCTCAGAAGATCGGCAAGGTCTCCGCTGCGCTGTCGCGCAAGGCTTTCTTGGCCGATTCGAATTCGGGGAAGATCGATTGCACCGTGGCCCAGAAGCGTGGGCTGTGGTTCATTTCGCGCAGGTGGGCCAGTTCGTGCGCGATCACGTAGTCGATCAGCGGCAGGGCGAAATGGATCAGCCGCCAGTTCAGGCGGATGCGCGCATCCGAAGTGCAGGAACCCCATTGCGTGGTGGCCGAGGACAGCGCATAGGAGCGATAGCTCACGCCCAGCTTGTCGGCATAGATGATGAGCCGCTTGCCGAACAGTTCCTCGGCGCGCGCCTGCAGCCAGCCTTGCACGCGATCCTTCAATTGCTGCTCGCCAGCGTCGGCGGGCAGGCTGATGTTGAGCTCACGCGTGAGTTCATCAAGTAGCACCGCCTGACGTTGCCCGGTGCGGATGCGCAAGGTGATGTCCTGGCCCAGGTAGGGCAGGGTGGCGCCGTCGCGCCATTGCATCTGCGGTTGCAGACGGCGCGCCGAGCGCTCGCGGCGCTCGTTGAGCTTGGTTAGGATCCAGCGTTGCTTTTCGCGGATGGCATGGTCGATCTCGGCCAGCGTCACCCATTTGGGGGCGGTCACCCGCAAGCCTTCGTCGCTGACCAAAAAACCGATGGTGCGGCGCTTGGAGCGCAGCAGGGCAAAGTCGATGGTGTGTTCGCCCAGTTCGATGCGCCGCTTGCCATCGGCCGGTCGGGCGCTGGGCGGCGCCAGCAGCGGATTGGCCGGGGCAGGTGGAGCCGGGATCAGGGGCGTGGGCAGCGGGGCTGCATGGACCACCGGCTGGGGCGTGACGATCAGGGGCGGCTGCAGCGTCGGCGAGGGCAGGGCCGGGCCGGGGTCGACCGGTGCCGCGGCAGGTTCAGGCGTGCCAAACAAATCCAGTTGCAGCGCGAGCTGGTCGGGATGGGTCTTGGGTTTGCGTAGCAGTATCAAGGCGGTCGCGGCGTCCTGTTGTGCGGGTGGCTAAGGAGTGCGGCCGCGCCGCATTATTGGGATGCAGCTTGGGCGGCCGGCCGGGGCGCGCTGTTTTTGTAGACGTCCGGCGAAATTACGCGCATCTCGGATTCTATCCAATTTTCGACGCGCTCGTTCAACTCCTGGGCCGTCAGGCCTTCCGGTGACATCGGCTTGCCGATGGACACCGTAATGACCCCCGGCTGCTTGATGAAACTGCCCTTGGGCCAGCATTGACCGGAGTTCATCGCAATGGGGACCACCAGCGTGTTGGTCTCCACCGCCAGGCGCGGGCCACCCGCCTTGTACTTGCCCTGCGAGCCCACGGCGGTGCGCGTGCCTTCCGGGAACATCACGATCCACTGACCATCACGCAGGCGGCGCCGGCCATGTTCCAGCACTTGCGAGAAAGCGTCGCGGCCTTTCTTGCGGTCGATCGGGATCATGCGCAACAACGCAATGCCCCAGCCGAAGAAGGGAATATAGGTCAGTTCTTTCTTGAACACGAACACCAGCGGACGCGGCATGTTGATGACGTAGAAGATGGTTTCCCAGGCCGACTGATGCTTGGAGAGCAGGATCACCGGAGCATCGGGCAGGTTCTCGGCGCCGCGGATCTCATAACGGATGCCGCAGATCACGCGCGCGGTCCAGATCACGAAGACGTTCCAGCGCGAGGTCCACCAGTAGCGCTGGGGATAAGGGAAGGGGGCCGACAGCAGGCAGGCGAAGGACCAGATGACGGTGGCGACCGACATGAGGACCATGAAGACCAGCGAACGCAGGATCAGGACAAGGCGCAAAATCGTTTCTCCCATGCCTAGGCATGTTGATGTTGTAAATGGGTGGGGATGCGGGCTGCGCGAAGGCAGCCTGCCCGCACTATACCGAAACCCCGACCGGTGACTTCAGGATGAAATCAACTACCGCCGATAAATCCGGGAAGACCAGCGTGCCCGGCGGCAAGCCGCCCTTGGCCTGGGTCTTCTCGCCCTTGCCGGTCAGCACCAGGTAGGGCGCGCAACCGGCCACATAACCGGCCTGCAGGTCGCGCAGCGAATCGCCCACGGTGGCTACGCCGCCGCGCAGGCTGATATTGAAGCGCTTGGCGATCTCGTGAAACATGCCCGGCTTGGGCTTGCGGCAATCGCAATTGTCATCGGCCGAGTGCGGGCAGAAGAATACAGCATCGATATCGGCACCGGCCTGCTGGGCCGCGTTGTGCATCTTCTGGTGGATGGCGTTGAGGGTCTTGATGTCGAACAGGCCGCGCGCCACGCCTGACTGGTTGGTGGCGACCACCACGCGATAGCCGGCCTGGTTCAGGCGCGCAATCGCTTCCAGCGAACCCTTGATGGGGATCCACTCGTCGGGCGACTTGATGAAGGCATCGGAATCCTGATTGATGACGCCATCGCGATCAAGGATGATCAGTTTCATGCGGGCTTTCCTTGATGAACACCGCCGCGCCAGGACAAGCCCGTGCGCGGCGGATCGGTACTGCAGGACTACGTGACTATATGACTACATCTGCATTGCAGCCGCTGGCCCCAGGTGCTTACGCGGCCAGCTTGGAAATGTCGGCCACCTGGTTGAGCATACCGTGCAGCGCGGCCAGCAAGGCCTGGCGGTTCTTGCGCAGTTGTTCGTCCTCGGCGTTGACCATCACGTCGTTGAAGAAGGCATCCACATTCTGGCGCAGTTGCGCCAGTGCCTTCAAGGCGCCGGCAAAATCGCCCTGGGCATAGGCTACCTCGACCTGC
This sequence comes from Herbaspirillum sp. B65, assembly GCF_000333555.1. NCBI lineage: Bacteria > Pseudomonadati > Pseudomonadota > Betaproteobacteria > Burkholderiales > Oxalobacteraceae > Herbaspirillum > Herbaspirillum sp. B65. The sequence goes on from NZ_BADI01000665.1 coordinate 5,789, forward strand.
GGCCGGGTGGTCTGCATGGCTGCGAACAGACCTTGCTCGGCGGCTTCCTTGAGCAGGCTTTCCTGTACCGCGCCGTGGGCATCGATGGCCACGCCTTCGATCTTCTTCAGGATATTGGTGATGCGCTTGTTGGCCGCAGCCAGGGCTTCGGCTTCGGGCAGGGCGGCAAAGGCTTGCACTGCTTGCAGGCGTTCCACCACGTTGTCCAGTACATCGGGCTGCTGCGCCACCACCGCTTCCACTTCGTTCTGCGCAAAGCCGCGTTCGCGCAGCAGGCCGCGCAGGCGGTCATGGATGAAGGCTTGCACTTCGGCACGCGGATCCTTGAAGTTGGGGTTGCCGGCAAACAGCGCCACGGCGGCTGCCAGCAGCGCATTCAACGACAGCGGCAGACGCTTTTCCACCAACATGCGCAGCACGCCCAGGGCATGGCGGCGCAGGGCGAAGGGATCCTTGTCGCCGGTCGGCTGCAGGCCGATGCCCCAGATGCCGACCAGGGTTTCCAGCTTGTCGGCCAACGCCACGGCGGTACCGGTGGCGGTGCCGGGCAGGGCGTCACCGGCAAAGCGCGGCTGGTAGTGTTCGCTGGCGGCCAGCGCGACTTCGTCGGACTCGCCGTCATGACGTGCATAGTAAGTGCCCATGATGCCTTGCAGTTCCGGGAACTCGCCCACCATGTCGGTCAACAGGTCGGCCTTGGCCAGCAGGGCGCCGCGTTCGGCTTGCGTGACGTCGCCCCCCAGGAGGGCGGCGATCTTGCCGGCCAGCGCCTGCACGCGCTCGGTGCGCTGCAACTGGTTGCCCAGCTTGTTGTGGTAGACCACGTTGGCCAGTTGCGGCACGCGCTCGGCCAGGGTCTTCTTCTTGTCCTGCTCGAAGAAGAACTTGGCATCCGACAGGCGCGGACGCACCACGCGCTCGTTGCCGCCGATGATGTGTTCGGGACGATCGGTCTCCAGGTTGGAGACGATCAGGAAGCGCGAACGCAGCTTGCCATTGGCGTCGGTCAGCGCAAAATACTTCTGGTTGGTCTGCATGGTCAGGATCAGGCATTCCTGCGGCACGGCCAGGAATTCATCCTCGAACTTGCATTCGTAGACCACCGGCCATTCCACCAGCGCGGTGACTTCATCCAGCAGTGATTCAGGCATCAGCACCTGGTCGGCGCCGGCCTTGGCCAGCAGCGCGGCGCGAATCTTTTCGCGGCGTTCGGTGAAGCTGGCGATGACCTTGCCTTGCGTGGCCAGGGCGTCGACGTAGGCGTCGGGCGCGGCGATCTGCAAGGCGCCGCAAGACAGGAAGCGATGGCCCAGCGTAGTGCGACCGGCATCCAGGCCCAGCGTGTTGATGGGGACCACGTCGTTACCGAACAGCGCCACCAGGTAGTGCGCCGGACGCACGAAGTGCACCGTCTCGCCGGCCGCACGGCCGAACTGGCGCTGGTAGCTCATGACCTTGGGGATGGGCAGCTGGAGAGGCTCTCATCGAGCGCTGCCTGCAGGCCCACGGCCAGCGCCGACCCCTTGGCGGTATAGGTGTAGAAGAAGCTTTCGGCCTTGCCATCCTGGGCGCGTTCCAACTGGTCCGGGGTGATCACGGTGGCGCCGGTGGAGGCAGCCAGGGCGGCCAGCTTCTTGACCAGCGGGGCCGAGGGACGGCCTTCGGCGTCCAGGGCTACGCTGACCGGCAGCACTTTTTCACGGATCGATTTGTCCGGCGAGGCGGCGCGCACCTTGCTGATGGACACGGCCAGGCGGCGCGGGGTCGCATAGGCAGTGGCCACCGCGTCGGATTCGAGATAGCCGCGGCTTTGCAGGCCATTGAAAATGCCATTGGCGAAGGCATCGCCCAGCTTGGCCAGGGCCTTCGGGGGCAGTTCTTCGGTGACGAGTTCTACGAGGAGTGTCTGGTTCATGTTGTCTGTCTTGCTGTCTTGCTCGGGACGCCGGCCAGGGTCTGGTGTGGGCGCCGCATCATGTCATGGCGGTGTGCGATCAGGCCGCGGCCTTGCTGGTACCCAGCATCGGGAAGCCGAGGCGCTCGCGCGATTCGAAGTAGGCCTGCGCCACCGCCCGCGAGAGATTGCGGATGCGGCCGATGTAGGCGGCGCGTTCGGTGACCGAGATGGCGCCACGGGCGTCGAGCATGTTGAAGGTATGGGCCGCCTTCAAGACCTGCTCGTAGGCCGGCAGGGCCAGCGGTACTTCCATGAGGCGCTTGGCTTCGGCTTCGTAATTGGTGAACAGCGAGAACAGGAATTCGGTGTTCGAATACTCGAAGTTGAAGGTGGATTGCTCCACTTCATTCTGGTGGAACACGTCGCCATAGGTCAGGTGCTTCTTGACGCCGTTCTCGGTCCATTCGGTCCAGACCAGGTCATAGACGTTTTCCACGCCCTGCAGGTACATCGCCAGGCGTTCGATGCCGTAGGTGATCTCGCCCAGCACCGGCTTGCAATCGAGGCCGCCGACTTGCTGGAAGTAGGTGAATTGCGTCACTTCCATGCCATTCAACCATACTTCCCAACCCAAGCCCCAGGCGCCCAGGGTGGGGTTTTCCCAGTCATCCTCGACGAAGCGCACGTCATTTTGCTTCAGGTCCAGGCCCAGCGCTTCCAGCGAACCCAGGTACAGGTCCAGGATGTTTTCCGGGGCCGGTTTCAAGACCACCTGGTACTGGTAGTAGTGCTGCATCCGGTTGGGGTTTTCGCCATAGCGGCCATCCTTGGGACGGCGCGAGGGCTGCACGTAGGCGGCGCGCCAGGGTTCGGGACCGATGGCGCGCAGGAAGGTCGCGGTGTGCGAGGTGCCTGCGCCGACTTCCATGTCGTAGGGTTGCAGCAGTGCACAGCCCTGGGCGTCCCAATATTCTTGCAACTTGAGGATGATTTGTTGAAATGTCAGCATCGTGTATGGTTGCCTGGCGAACCGGCGGAGCAATTGCGAAAACCTTGAATTTTAGCGCCTTTTGGGGCGTTTGACCCGGTTTTGGCCGGGCGCGCCGCCGCGCCCGTGGTCTTCAGTGGCGGATACGGGCGGCCTTGTTGCGCGCCCAGGCCAGCAGCAGCATGAGCAAGGCGGCGCCGACGATGAGTTTGTTGCCCAGCAGAATATAGGGCGTCTGGCCACCATAGCCCTGCACCTGGCCGGCCAGCACGCCACGCGTATAAGGTGCCAGCTCACTGGTGGCGCCGCCCGGGAGGATCACGGCGGTGGCGCCGGTATTGGTGGCGCGCAGCATGGGACGGCCGGTTTCCAGGGTGCGCATGGTCGAAATCTGCAGGTGCTGCGGCAGCGCGATGGAGTTGCCAAACCAGGCAATGTTGGACAGGTTCAGCAAGACGCTGGCTTGCGGCTGCGCGGCCCGGTAGGCATCCCGCAACTGGCCGGCGATTTCCTCGCCGAACAAATCTTCATAGCAGATGTTGGGCAAGACCCATTGGTCTTTCACGCCGAAGGGCGATTGCACCGGCGCGCCGCGCGTCATGTCGCCCAGCGGGATATGCATCAGGTCCACGAACCAGCGGAAACCGGGCGGGATGAATTCACCGAAGGGCACCAGGTGGTGCTTGTCGTAGCGATAAGGCCGCAGCGCCGAGCCCACGCCCGGGCCGAAGCCCAGGACCGAATTGGCATACAACTGCGGGCCATCGGACAGCGGAATGCCCAGCGCCAGGTGGCTGCCGCTATTCTGCACAAAGCGGGCGATGCGTTCCAGGTAATCCGGCGGCAATTGCTGCGGCAGCAGCGGGATGGCGGTTTCCGGGGTGGCGATCAGATCGGCCGGGGCGGCGCTGATCATTTGTTCATACATGCTCAGAGTGGATACCAAGGCATCGTTAGAAAACTTCATTTCCTGCGGGATATTCCCCTGCAGCAGCCGCACCGTGATCGGACGGCCTTGCGGCGCGGTCCATTTCACCATTCGCAAGGCTACGCCCCCGGCGCACAGCAGGGCGGCGATGCACAGTGGCAGGATGATGCGCAGGCCGGTCCCGGCCACGCCCTTGCGGCACAGGCCCATCCATAGCAAGGCCAGGCTGCCGGCGATCAGTGCCGCGACCCAGCCAACGAAATAGACGCCCCCGATGGGCGCAAATGCCGTCAGTGGGCCGACCGTATGGGCATAACCCGAGACCAGCCAGGGAAAGCCGGTAAACACCCAGCCCCTGGTCCATTCCGACAAGGCCCACAGCGCCGGCAGCATGAACAGCGCCAGTACCAGCGGGGAGGACGACCAGCGATTGCGCAGCCAGCCCGAAAGCGCAGTGGCCGCCCCCGCATACAAGCCCAGGTAGAGCGCCAGCAGGGCCACGGCCAATGCTGCCATCCAGCCCGGCATCCCGCCGTAGTCATGCATACTGATGTAGAGCCAGTGCACGCCGGCGGCTGCCCAGCCGAAGCCATACAGCCAGCCGCGCAGGAAGTGGCGCCGCCAGCTGGCCTGCGGTTGTGCCAGCACGCCATGGAACAGCCAGGCCAGCGCCAGGATCTGCAAGGGCCACAGCTTGAAGGGGGCAAAGGCGAATACGTTCAAGGCGCCTACGGCGATCGGCAGCAGCAGGCTGGCCGCCATAGCGAGGCCGCCACGTGCGGCAGCCTGCCCGTGGGGGAGGGGCAGGTCGTGTGGAGCAGGGGAGTTCACGGGAGGACCGGCAGCAAGAGCGGGGACTTATTCGTCGGCCACGGGCGTGGGCGGCAACTGCGATACCAGCAGCACGTGGACCTGGCGCGCATCGGCGCGCAGCACTTCGAAATGCAGGCCATCGATATCGAATTCGTCACCCTTGCGCGGTACCCGGCCCACGTGATTGGCGACCAGGCCGCCGATGGTGTCGGCATCTTCGTCCGAGAAGCGGCTGCCCACCTCTTCGTTGAACTGCTCGATCTCAGTCAGGGCCTTGACGCGCCAGCGCGCACCGTTTGGACCGTCTTTCAGGGCCAGTACGTTGTCTTCGGCTTCGTCGAAATCGTATTCATCCTCGATGTCGCCGACGATCTGTTCCAGTACGTCTTCGATGGTAATGAGGCCGGCCACGCCGCCGTATTCGTCCACTACCACGGCCATGTGGTTGCGGTTGGCGCGAAAGTCCCGCAGCAATACGTTCAGACGCTTGGATTCGGGGATGAAGATGGCCGGGCGCAGCATGTCGCGCACGTCGAAGGATTCTTCGGCGTAGTAGCGCAGCAAGTCCTTGGCCAGCAGGATGCCGATCACCTTGTCGCGCTCGCCATCGACGGCCGGGAAGCGCGAGTGCGACGTCGCCAGCACTTCGGGCATCCAGGTTTCGATGGGCTTGGAAATATCGATGGTGTCCATCTGCGAGCGCGGGACCATGATGTCGCGCACGGCCAGGTCGGACACCTGGAACACGCCTTCGATCATCGACAGCGCGTCGGCATCGATGAGATTGCGCTCGTGTGCATCGTGCAACACTTCGAGCAGTTCTGCCCGGTTCTCGGGCTCGGGGGAAATCAGTGCGGTGAGTCGTTCAAACAGCGAACGATGAGGTTTAGCGTCAGATTTGACGCTACTAGGGTGATCTTGCATGGCGTTAGGCGCAAGCCCGACGTAGTTTCGAAGAGCCATAGGATACAACAATTATGTGACAAGTCCACTAAAGAGCCCTGTCACGGCCTGCTTCCAGCGGCTTTTCCTGCACGGTCTTGCCCGCCGGAAAGCCGTGCGGACAAGACCGTCTCAACGTTCAGCGTGAAGCATAGGGATTGTCATAGCCCAGAGCGGCCAGGATCTCGGTTTCCAGGGCTTCCATCTCGGTGGCCTCGGCATCGTCCTCGTGGTCATAGCCCTGCGCATGAAGCACGCCATGCACCACCAGGTGCGCGGTATGTTCTTCCACGCTCTTCTTTTGTTCAGCGGCTTCCTTCTCCAGCACATCGGTGCAGAAGATGATGTCAGCTTCGGTCACTTCGCTGTCTTCATCTTCGGTGTAGGCAAAGGTCAGCACGTTGGTGGCGTAGTCCTTGCCGCGATAGTCGCGATTGAGGTCGCGTCCTTCTTCGGTGCCGACGAAACGCAGGGTCAGCTCGGCCGGTGCGAACAGGGCCGCTTGCACCCAGCGACGCAGCAGGGGGCGGGTGATGGTGTCTTTGAGGCGGTCGTCGGCATATTGCACCGACAGGGTGAGTTTAGGCTTTGGCATGGCGCGGCTTGGCGGATTTGGTCAGGAGATTGGTGGCGGTGCGGGCGGTGGCGCGCGCCGTATCGGGGCGGACGTTGCCGGCGGCGTCATAGGCATCGACGATGCGCGCCACCAGCGGATGGCGTACCACGTCGGCGCTGGTGAAGCGCGAGAAGGCGATGCCGCGCACATCGTGCAGTACCGACAGCGCATCGACCAGGCCGCTCTTCTGGCCGTGGTGCAGGTCGACCTGGGTGACGTCGCCGGTGATGACGGCTTTGCTGCCGAAACCGATGCGGGTGAGGAACATCTTCATCTGTTCCGGTGTGGTGTTCTGTGCTTCGTCCAGGATGATGAAGGCATGGTTCAGCGTGCGTCCGCGCATGTAGGCCAGCGGGGCGATTTCGATGGCCTGCTTTTCGAACAGCTTCTGCGTGCGGTCGAAGCCCAGCAGGTCGTACAGCGCGTCATACAGCGGACGCAGGTAGGGATCGACCTTCTGCGCCAGGTCGCCCGGCAAAAAGCCCAGGCGCTCACCGGCTTCCACTGCGGGGCGCGTGAGCACGATGCGCTGCACGGCGTCGCGCTCCAGCGCATCGACTGCGCAGGCCACGGCCAGGTAGGTCTTGCCGGTGCCGGCCGGACCCACACCGAAGGTGATGTCGTGTTCCAGGATGGCGTTCAGATATTGGCTCTGGTGCGGCGTGCGCCCGCGCAGGTCGTGTTTGCGGGTTTTCAGGATGGGGCTCTCGGGCAGCGGGTCCTGGCTGTCCTTTTCTTCCTCGGCAGCCGCCGCACCGGCTTTGCCACGGCGCGCCGGCAAGGGCGGCAGGCCGGCTTCTTCATCGGCGGCCGCGTTGGCGCGCTGCTCGACCAATGCCAGTTGGATATCGTCCACCGCCACCGGACGGTCGGCCTTTTCATAGAAGCGCTCCAGCACTTCCACCGCGCGCTCGGCATTGGTGCCGGTGACCACGAAGCGGTCACCGCGGCGGAAGATGGTCACGTCCAGTGCCGCCGAGATCTGGCGCAGGTTTTCATCGAGGGCGCCACACAGGTTGGCCAGGCGCTTGTTGTCCAGCGGCTGGGGCGTGAAGTGATGGGGCTGGTTGGGAATTTTTTTCAATGCTCGGTTCCGGTTAGGGTGCGTTGTGCTGCATTCAATGCTGGGTCACGATCTGGCCGCGCAGCGAGAAGGGGAAGGCTTCGGTGATGCTGACCTCGATGATCTGGCCGATCAGGCGCTGGCCGTTGGGGCCACCATCGAAGTTGACCACGCGGTTGCTCTCCGTGCGGCCCTGTAGCTCATGCTCGCGCCGCTTGGAGACGCCTTCTACCAGTACGCGCTGCACCGTGCCGACCTGTGCTGCGCTGATTTTCGCGGCGTTGTCGTTGAGCGCGGCCTGCAGGCGTTGCAGGCGGGCCAGCTTGACTTCGGCCGGTGTATCGTCCTGCAGGTTGGCCGCCGGCGTGCCAGGGCGTGGGCTGAAGATGAAGGAAAAACTGTTGTCGAAGCCTACATCGGCCACCAGCTTCATGAGCGCCTCGAAATCTTCCTCGGTCTCGCCGGGGAAGCCGACGATGAAGTCCGACTGTACCGTGATGTCCGGGCGGACCTTGCGCATCCGCCGAATCACCGATTTGTATTCCAGCGCGGTATAGCCGCGCTTCATGGCCGCCAGGGTGCGATCCGAACCATGCTGCGCCGGCAGGTAGAGGTGGTTGCACAGCTTGGGCACCTTGGCATAGGTATCGATGAGGCGCTGCGAGAATTCCTTGGGGTGGCTGGTCACGAAACGGATGCGTTCGATGCCCGGCAACTCGGCGATGTATTCGATCAAGAGCGCAAAGTCGGCGATGTCGCCATCTTCCATCGTGCCGCGATAGGCGTTCACGTTCTGGCCCAGCAGCATGATTTCCTTGACACCCTGGTCAGCCAGTCCGGCCACTTCGGTGAGCACATCCTCGAAGCGGCGCGAGACTTCCTCGCCGCGCGTATAGGGCACCACGCAGTAGCTGCAATACTTGCTGCAACCTTCCATGATGGACACATACGCCGTGGCGCCTTCTACCCGCGCCGGTGGCAGATGGTCGAACTTCTCGATCTCGGGAAAGCTGATGTCCACCTGTGGACGGCCGCTGTAGCGGCGTTCGGAAATCATCTGCGGCAGGCGATGCAAGGTCTGCGGGCCGAACACCATGTCCACGAAGGGCGCGCGCTTGATGATGGCCTCGCCTTCCTGCGAGGCCACGCAACCGCCTACGCCGATGAGCAGGTCCGGCTTGTCCTTCTTCAACGCGCGCAGTCGGCCCAGGTCGGAAAACACCTTCTCCTGCGCCTTTTCGCGAATGGAGCAGGTGTTCAGCAAGATCACGTCGGCCTCTTCCGGACGATCGGTCTTGATGAGGCCCTCGGCCACATTGAGCACGTCGGCCATCTTGTCCGAGTCGTACTCGTTCATCTGGCAGCCGAAGGTTTTGATGAATACTTTTTTCTGCATAAATCTTTATCAGGCGAAGAGCGCAGGAAGGACGCATGGGGGACATGCGCGCGCCGGCAAGGAGGAGGGCGGCGGGCCGCTGGAATCTGCTGCTGTAGCGGTGGAGGAGCCCATTCCCGAAGGTTCGCGATTATAGCACTGCACGCCCCCGCCGAGCCGCCAGGCTGGGCGCTTGCAGGCTGTCTTGATGGCAAGTCTCAGAGTTCGGCGCAACAGTCCTGCAACCAGCCCAGCACGGCACGCAGCCGGGGCAGGGCCTTCAGGTCGCGATGGAACACCGCCCATAGCTCACGCTCCAGCTGTGGCGTGGACTCCACAGTCTGCAATTCCGGCGCCAGCAGATAGCTCGGCAGCAAGGCCAGCCCCACCCCGGCGCGCGCGGCCATGCACTGTGCCACCAGGCTGGTGCTGCGAAAGCGCACCGGGTTGCCGGCCGCATGGGTGGCAATCCAGCGTGTCTCGGGAATGTCCGGTACACCATCGTCGTAGGCCACGAAAGGCGCCGACTTGCGCGCACAGCGCCAAGCCGCCACGTTGGCCGGGGTGCCGCACAGGTAGAAGCGCACCGCGCCAAGCGCGCGCGCGATCAGCTCGCCATCCTGCGGCTTGCCGAAGCGCAGCGCCAGGTCGGCCTCGCGCCGGGCCAGGCTGACGGTCTGGTGTGCCAGCGCAAACTCCACGTCCAGCGCCGGCCATTGCTGCAACAGTGCCGGCAGGCGCGGCGCCAGGAACAGGGTGCCGATGGCGTCGGTGCAAGCCAGGCGCAGTTTGCCTTCCAGCCGCAGGTCTTCACCGGCCAGGGTCCGTGCCAGTTGCCGGGTCTGCTCCTGCATGGCGTGCGCGGCGTTGAGCACGCTTTCACCCAGGCGCGTCAGTTCGACCTCATCGGCGCGCCGGATGAATAGTGGCGCCTGCAAGGCCGTTTCCAGTTGCTGCAGACGGCGGCCGATGGTGGCATGGGTCACGCCCAGCGCGCGGGCGGCACCGGAGAAGCTGCCGGCATCGATGAAGGCAGCGAAGCTGCGCAAGCTTTCCCAGTCGGCCTGCAGGATGGATAGTGCGGACAAGCTGCCTGGATGCTGCGGATGGGCTGTCAATTTTTTCACAGGTGGGTGGCGATTTCGGTGAATGGTGGTGCGAATTTTATCGGACTAAGATGCTTGGGCATTCTTCATTTTTCACCGAAAAGGAATTCCCTATGTCCTATCCCCAGACCTTGGTCCAGATCGCCGGCGGCACTGCGCGTGCCGCTACCTGGCAGGAAGCGGTTTTACTCATCATCGATCACCAGACCGAATACACCACCGGTCGCGCACCAATGACCGGCATCGACGCTGCCGTCGGCCAGGTGGCCGAACTGCTGAGGCAGGCGCGTGCAGCCGGCGCTCCGGTGATCCATGTGGTCCACCACGGCAAGCCCGGCGGCGCGATGTTCGACCCGCAGGGGCCGCACGTGGCCATCATCGATGGCGTGCAGCCGGTGACCGGCGAATTGGTCCTCGCCAAGAGCCTGCCCAATTCCTTTGCCGGTACCAGCCTGGATGAAGCGATCCGCAAGACCGGGCGCAAGTCCCTGATCGTGGCCGGTTTCGCCACCCACATGTGCGTCAGCGCCACGGTGCGCTCGGCGCTGGACCACGGCTATGCCTCGACTGTGGTGGCCGCCGCCTGCGCCACGCGCGACCTGCCCGATGCGCTGGGCGGCCCGGCCATCGCCGCCGCCGATGTCCAGCGCGTGGCCCTGGCCGAGCTGGCTGACCGCTATGCTACGGTGGTGGCCGATGCCGCGGCCTTGGCCTCGGTCTCAGACGTGACACGATCACATACGTCCGCATAGGGACGGATGCCCTGAACGCTGCCTCATCAACGCTGCCTCATCGGCAGCGTTTTTTTTCATCTGACTTATCCATAAGCGGATCGATATCTAAAAAAACCTCACAAAATTTCATCACGTTGATGACGCGGAACTAGCAATAATTAGAAATAACAGTAATAAATTCAGCCACATTGAAATTCAGGAGACAGAATCGCTTAGTTTGTCGGCTTCCCGAAATTCTCCCCAAGCACTGGCTCAACGGCTGCGCTGCCTTCTGTAGCAGGCCGGGCGGGCGAAGCGATCACGACACAGCGCCACCGAGTTGTGTTGTATTTCATTAGAGAACGCGCTAGACGCGTCTGGGCTGCTCTGGTGGCAGTCCTTAGAAAAAGGATGAGTCGAACATGATTCCGGCAGTTTTTCGCGACCGGCTGGCGGCCTTGCTGGCCAGTGGTCAGCGCACCCTCCTGGGCATTGCCGGCCCGCCCGGCAGCGGCAAGTCCACGCTGGCCCAGGCCCTGCTCGAACTGGTACCAGACCAGGCCGTGGTGCTGCCCATGGATGGCTATCACCTGGCCAATGCCGAGCTGGCCCGTCTGGGGCGGGCTGCGCGCAAGGGGGCCGAAGATACCTTCGACAGTGCCGGCTATGTCCATCTGCTCTCGCGCCTGCGCCGGCAAGCCCCTGATGAAACCATCTATGCCCCGCAGTTCCTGCGCGAGATCGAGGAAGCCATTGCCGGCAGCATCGGGATTGCACCGGCTACCCGCCTCATCATCACCGAAGGCAATTACCTGTTGCTGGATCGTGGCCACTGGTCGCAGGTGCGAGCCTTGCTGGATGAGGTCTGGTACGTCGATGTCGATCCCGCGTTGCGCCTGGAACGCTTGATCGCGCGGCACGTACAGTTCGGCCGCAGCCGCGCCCAGGCCGAGGCCTGGGTGATGGGCAGCGATGAAGTCAATGCAGCCCTGATCGAGACCACTCGCAGCCACGCCGACCGGATTTTTCGCTGGGACTGAAAAGTCCTGGCGTCAATGTCAGCAGCAAGCAGTACCGATAAGTAGCGATAAGTAATGATACAAGCAGCAAGCCATCCCCCCTCTAAAAAGAACGGAGACCAGCATGATCAAGAACACCCTCGCCATCGCCTGTGCCACCCTGTCGCTGGCGGCCATCGCATCCTCCGCGCAGGCCGCCGACAAACCGTTGAAATCGGTGGGTGTCACCCTCGGCGACCTGGCCAATCCCTTCTTCGTAGCCATCGCCAAGGGCGCTGAAAGTGGCGCGCACAAGATCAATCCCGACGCCAAGGTGACCGTGGTTTCTTCCAAGTACGACCTCAACACCCAGGTCGGCCAGATCGAGAACTTCATCGCCAACAAGGTCGACATGATCGTGCTCAATGCAGCCGACTCCAAGGGCGTCGGCCCGGCCGTGAAGAAGGCCAGGAAGGCGGGCATCGTGGTGGTGGCGGTGGACGTGGCCGCTGAAGGGGCCGACGTGACCGTGATGTCGGATAACACCATGGCGGGCGCCCAGTCCTGCAAGTTCATCGCCGACAAGTTGCAGGGCAAGGGCAACGTGGTCATCGTCAATGGTCCGCCGGTATCGGCGGTGATGGATCGCGTCACCGGCTGCAAGAGCGAATTCAAGAAGTCGCCCGGCATCAAGATCCTCTCCGACAACCAGAACGCCGGTGGCAGCCGCGATGGCGGCATGACCACCATGTCCAACCTGCTGGCGGCGCACGCCAAGATCGATGGCGTCTTCGCCATCAACGACCCCACCGCCATCGGTGCGGAACTGGCGATCCGTCAGGCCAAACGCAGCGATATCAAGGTCATCACGGGCGTGGATGGTGCGCCCGATGCCGAGCGCGCTCTGAAGGACAGCAAGTCGCTGTTCGCCGCCTCGCCGGCCCAGGATCCGTATGGCATGGCCGCCGAAAGCGTGGCCATCGGCTACCAGGTGATGAATGGCCACCCGCCAGCCAATAGCATCAAGCTCTTGCCGGTCAAGCTGATCACGCGCGAGAACGTTGCCGATTACAAGGGCTGGGTGCCGGCTAACTGAGGCCGCACGCACGCCGGCTTGCCGCGTACTGCTGGCAAGCCGGCGCCGGTGTCCATGCCGGGTCGCCATGAGCGGCTGTGCACGGACGATGTTGCCGTCTTCCTCTTTTGCCATGACTTCCACTCCCATCCTGCAGATGACCGGCATCAGCAAGTCCTTCGGGGCCACGCGTGCGCTGTCGGAGATGCATCTGACCATCCGCTCCGGCGAGATCCACGCCCTCATGGGTGAGAACGGCGCCGGCAAGAGCACGCTGATGAAAGTGCTTTCCGGGGTACACGCGCCCGACCGCGGTGACATCCTGCTCGACGGCAAGCCGGTCGCGCTGCGCGACCCTGGTGCCAGTCGTGCGGCCGGCATCAACCTCATCTATCAGGAACTGGCCGTCGCACCCAACATCAGCGTGGCCGCCAATGTCTTCATGGGCAGCGAATTGCGCACGCGCTGGGGCCTGATCGATCACGCTGCCATGCGCAAGCGCACCGATGCCGTCCTGTCCCAACTGGGCGCAGCCTTCCGCGCCTCGGACCGCGCCGGGCGACTTTCCATTGCCGAACAACAGCAGGTCGAAATCGCCCGTGCCCTGGTGCATCGCAGCCGCATCGTCATCATGGATGAGCCGACGGCGGCGCTCTCAGAACGGGAGACCGAACATCTGTTTGGCGTGGTGCGCCGCCTGCGCGACGAAGGTCTGGCCATCATCTACATCAGCCACGCTGCTCATTGCAGCCTTGAGCGCGCTGGCCATCACCTCATGGGTGCAACTGTCGCAGGTCAACCAGCTGGCGCATCGCGTCGGCGAGGTCCGCGTCACTCAACTGGCCCTCATCGCCAGTACCGAACTGAACCTGACCCGGGTCATGGTGGACTGCGCCAGGC
>NZ_BADI01000664.1:0-11163 GCF_000333555.1 Herbaspirillum sp. B65
TCACCCTCGACCAGAGGATGGATGCCGAGTTCGGAATGACGGTCATGCGACTTGATTCAAGACTCCTGATGCGCGAGCCCGACCCCACGCGCGCGACGCTGCTCGGCGCGGCGGGCCAGTCTCTGATGCACGCCGGCAAACACCACCGGCACGAAAAACAAGGTCGATACGGTGGCCAGCAACAAGCCACCGATCACGGCGCGCCCCAACGGCGCATTCTGTTCAGCCCCTTCCCCCAGACCCAGCGCCATGGGAATCATGCCGATGATCATGGCCAGTGCCGTCATCAACACCGGACGGATACGGGTGGAACCGGCTTCCAGGGCGGCGGCCAGCGGGGTGGCCCCATCTTCCCGGCGCTGCCGCGCGAAGGCGACGATGAGGATACTGTTGGCGGTGGCCACGCCCATGGTCATGATGGCCCCGGTCAGGGCCGGGACCGACAGCGTGGTCCCGGTGATGAAGAGCATCCAGGCGATCCCGGCCAGCGCTGCTGGCAGCGCGGCGATGATGATGGCCGCATCGATCCAGGACTGGAAGTTGACCACCACCAGCAGGTAGACCAGCACGATGGCCATGGCCAGCCCCACGCCCAGGCCGATGAAAGACGATTGCATGGTTTCCACCTGGCCGCGGATGACCACCTGGCTGCCGCGCGCGAGTTTGGGCTTGATCTGTTCCACCAACTCGCTCACCTTGCCGGCCACGCTGGCCAGGTCGGTGCCCTGCACGCTGACGTAGACATCGATAGCCGGCGAGATGTTGTAGCGCGAGGCCACGGCCATCTGACGTCCTGCGTGCACATCGACCAGATTGCCCAGCAGCTGCGGCGGTGTGGCGGCATTGGCACCTGCACCTACCGGGATATTGAGCAGCGCATCGAGCGAATCGACCTGGTATTGCGGCGACTGCACCGCGATGTTGTAGACCACGCCGTTATTGGGATTGAGCCAGAAGGCCGGCTGCGTCTGCGAACTGCCGGACAGCGCAATCAACAGGTTCTGGCCGACATTGGAAGCCGACAGGCCGAACTGCTGCAGGCGCGTGCGATCCATGCGCAGGTCCAGCGATGGCCCATCCAGGCGCTGGTGGACGTGGGCATCGACGGCACCGGGAATCTGCCGGATCTGCTTGGTCAACTCGGCCGCCAGGCGTGCGTTGGCTTGCATGTTGGCGCCGGTGAATTGCACGTCGATGGCAGCCGGCAAGCCGAAGTTGAGAATCTGCGTGACGATATCGGCCGGCTGGAAGAAGAACTCGATACCGGGAAAGCGGCGTGGCAATTGCTCGCGCAGCATGGCGACCAGTTCTTCGCTGGGGCGATGGCCCGGCTTCAAGGCCATCAGGATCTCGCCATCGAGGGTGCCGATGGTGCCGGCATTGCTATAGGAGAGGTTGATGCCGGAGTTGGGCACGCCCAGGTTGTCGAGGATGGTCTCCAGCTCAGTGGCCGGAATCAGGCTGCGGATGACGCGCTCGACCTCATCGGCCGCGCGTGCGGTTTCCTCGATGCGGGTACCGGTGGGCATCCGCATGTGCAGCCGGATCTGGCCGCCATCGACATTGGGGAAGAAATCTCGCCCGAGGAAAGGATAGAGCAGGCAGGACAACAGGCAGAAACCGAGGAAGCTCAATGCGAAGCGGCGCCGGTGCGCCAGCAGTGAAGACAGCACCAGCGTATAACCATGACGCACGCGTTCGAAGCGGCTGTCGAAGGCGCGGTACAGGCGTTGCAGCAGGCTCTGTTTGGCATGATCGACCTGGCCGTGACTGCCCATCAACAGCATCACCAGCGTGGGCACCAGCGTGCGCGAGAGGAGATAGGACGCCGCCATGGCGAACACCACCGCCTCGGCCAGCGGCACGAACAAAAAGCGCGCCACGCCCGAGAGGAAGAACATCGGCACGAACACGATGCAGATACAGAGCGTGGCCACGAAAGCCGGCACGCCGATCTCGCCGGCGCCGACGATGATGGCGTCATGCAGGGGCTTGCCCAGGTGCAGGTGGCGTTCGATGTTTTCGATGGTGACGATGGCCTGGTCCACCAGGATACCCACCGACAGCGCCAGACCGCCCAGGGTCATCAGGTTGAGGGTCTCGCCCAGCGCCGCCAGCATCAGGATGGCGGCCATGATGGACAGCGGAATGGTCAGCCCGATGATGAGCGTGCTGCGCCAGTTGCCCAGGAACAGCAGCACCATGGCCGCCGTCAGACCAGCGGCAATGAGCGCCTCGCTGATGACCCCGGTCACGGCCGCCTTCACGAACAGCGACTGATCGAACAGCGGCGTGATCTTGAGGTCTTCCGGCAAGGTCTGGGCCGCGGCAGGCAAGAGCTTGCGCAGGTTGTCGACGATGTCCAGGGTAGAAGCACCACCATTCTTGAGGATCGACAGCAGCACCCCGCGCGCGCCATCCTGGCGCACCACGTTGGTCTGCGGCGAGAAACCGTCGCGCACGTTGGCCACGTCCTTCAGATAGATGGTGGCGCCATTGGTGGTGCGCACCGGCAGTTCGTTCAGACCTGCCACGGCTTCGGGCGAACCGTTGATCTTCACCGAATATTCGGTCCCCCCGAACTTGGCCGTGCCCGAGGGCAGGATCAGGTTCTGCGTATTGATGGCATTGACCACGTCGATGGGCGCCAGTCCACGCGCCTGCAAGGCCTGGGTATCGAGGTCCACCGAGATCAGGCGGCTCTTGCCGCCATAGGGATAGGGCACGGCCACGCCGGGAATGGTCACCAGTTGCGGGCGCAGCGTCTGCACGGCGTTATCGAAGACGGTCTGTTCCGGCAAGGAGGGGGAGGACAGCGCCAGTTGCATCACCGGGATACTGGAGGCGGAATACTTGATCACCAGTGGCGGCGTGATCCCCGGCGGTAGCTGGCGCAATTGCGATTGCACCGAAGCCACCACCTGGGCGATGGCGGTCTGGATGTTGGCCTTGGGCTGGAAGAACACCTTGATCACCGCGACCCCGGCCAGCGACTGCGATTCGATGTGCTCGATATCGCTGACCACGGTGGTGAGTCCCCGCTCGTTTTGCGCAGCGATGCGCTGCCCCATCTCCTGGGCCGACAGACCGTTGTAGTTCCAGATGATGGAGACCACCGGGATATTGATCTCGGGGAAGATGTCGGTGGCCATGTTCTTCAGCGTCAATGGCGTGGCCAGCACGATGAGCAAGGCCATCACGATGAAGGTGTACGGGCGGCGCAAGGCCAGCGCGACCATGTTCATGAACTGCTATCCCTGTGAAGCGGGCAGGTCGGAAGGCCGCGTTGGCAGCCGGCCCATTACCGCAACCGGCGCTCCATGCGGCCAGCGTCATCCTGTCCCGTGGTGCTTGTGCGTCTTGCGCGGCCTGGCGTGTTTCCCCGGTTGCCCGGCCACGTTCCCTTAAATTGCGATGCTGGCGGACCCGGTATTATTGTTCGGGGGCCGTTCGGCGTGGGCTATTGTAGCGGCCTGGCCGCCAGTGTGCAGAAGGCTTTTCGTCAATCTGCTTTCTGACAGAAATGTCAGCGGAGGACTTCTCACCGGCTGCAAGCCCATCCGGAAAAAAGTCCACATACCCATGCATCGCCCTAGGCAAGCCTTATGGCACACTGCCCTTCCCTGTCCTTGTCCTTACATCATGGAATTTCTGCGTCAACGCATCGAAGCCAACGTCCTGGCCATCAGCCGCGGTCCCGGCAGTGCCGACTTCCTGCAACCGCCCGGCGACCCCGGCCTGTTCGGCCCGGACTCGGCGGCCTGGCAGGTGCATAGCGATTTCACCGCCATGCTCACCGGTGGCGTGGCTGCACTGCTGTTGCAGATGCTGCATCCGCTGCCGCTGGCCGGGGTGTGGGATCACTCCAACTTCCAGGCCGACATGCTGGGCCGCCTGCGCCGCACCGCCCAGTTCATCGCCGGCACCACCTTCGGTAGCCGCGCCGATGCCGAGCGCCTCATTGCACGCGTCAAGCAGATCCATCTCGGCGTCACGGGGGTGGCACCCGATGGCCGGCCCTATGCTGCTAGGGCCTGTTCACATTTAATCTGCGAGATGCGTTGCCCCCAGAAGGCGTGGTGGCAAGGCGCGCGTCAGGGCTGGTGGTGGTGCCACCAGCCCTGACGTGCAACGCGGCCAGCGCGCCTTCTGGGGGCAACCCTCCGGGAGAGGCCGCCAAGCGTCGCCTGCCGTTGTTGCAGCTCCTTGCCGTAGCACCGCTACGACGCGTCGCTGCGCCTAGGCAGTCAACGCTTGGCGACCTCTCGCACTCGCAGATTAAATGTGAACAGGCCCTAGTCGCCGGCTCTTGCATTTTTGAAGCCCGCCATCGTCATGAATGAAAACGCCATGAACCGACCCATCCTCGCCCTGACCTGCGGCGAACCGGCAGGCATCGGCCCGGAAATCTCCCTGCGCGCGGCCTGGGCGCTGCGCCACGAAGCGCGTTGCATCCTGCTGGGCGACGCCGCGCTGCTGGCGCAGACCGCCTACGATATCGATGCCCAGATGCGGGTGGCGGCGCTTTCGCTCCAGGCCTGGCGCAACAGCGGCCTGCCGCATTTCCCGCTGGACTGCCTGACCGTCATCGATTGCCCGGTGGCCGAACCGGTGCGCCCGGGCGTGCTGGATGCCCGCAATGGCCGCGCCGTGCTGCAGACCCTGGATGTGGCCGTGCAAGGGGCGCTGGACGGCGCCTTTGCCGCCATCGTCACCGCGCCCCTGCAAAAGAGCACGATCAACGATGCTGGCGTGGCCTTCACCGGCCATACCGAATACCTGGCCGAAGCCACCCGCACTCCGCAAGTGGTGATGATGCTGGCCGGTGGCGATGCGCCCCACCTGCGGGTGGCCCTGGCCACCACCCATCTGGCCTTGAAGGACGTGCCGGCGGCCATTACCGCCGACAGTCTGGCGCGCACGCTGGACATCCTGCAGGCCGACCTGCGCGGCAAGTTCGGCATTGCCAGTCCACGCATTCTGGTCACCGGCCTTAATCCCCATGCCGGGGAAAACGGCTATCTCGGCCGCGAGGAAATCGAGGTCATCACGCCCGCCCTGGAAGCGGCGCGCGCGCGCGGTATCGACGCGCGCGGACCGTACCCGGCCGATACCCTGTTCCAGCCCAAATACCTGGAGCAAGCCGATTGCGTACTGGCCATGTACCACGACCAGGGCCTGCCGGTGCTCAAGTTCGCCAGCTTCGGCCACGGCATCAACATCACCCTGGGCCTGCCCATCATCCGCACCTCGGTCGACCACGGCACCGCGCTGGACCTGGCCGCCGCCGGCCTGGGACAGGCTGACCACGGCAGCATGGTGGTGGCCATCCGCGCTGCCGCCGACATGGCACGCCGCCAGACCGGCGCCTGAACGCCCCGCAAGAACCCACTGGAATTTCCATGAAACACATCCCACGCAAGCGCTTCGGCCAGAACTTCCTCACCGACGACGTGGTGCTGCATGACATCATCAGCGCCATCGCCCCTGCGGCCGACGACGCCATGGTCGAGATCGGCCCTGGCCTGGCAGCGATGACGGAACTGCTGCTGGAACAGGCGCGCCACCTGCACGTGGTGGAACTGGACCGCGACTTGGTGGAGCGCCTCAAGAAGCGCTTCGATCCCACTCGCCTGACCGTGCATTCGGCCGATGCCCTCAAGTTCGACTTTGCCAGCATCCCGGTGCCGGCAGGGCGCAAGCTGCGGGTGGTCGGCAACCTGCCCTACAACATCTCCAGCCCCTTGTTGTTCCATCTGGCCGAGATCGCCCCGCAGGTGCAGGACCAGCATTTCATGCTGCAAAAGGAAGTGGTGGAGCGCATGGTGGCCGAGCCGGGCAGCAAGGTCTATGGTCGCCTGTCGGTGATGCTGCAATGGCGCTATTACATGGAATTGCTGTTCGTGGTGCCACCCACTGCCTTCGATCCGCCGCCCAAGGTCGATTCGGCCATCGTGCGCATGATCCCGCTGGCCCAGCCCATGGCCTGCGAGCAGGCGCTGCTGGAAAAGGTGGTGACCCAGGCTTTCTCCCAGCGCCGCAAGGTGATTCGCAATTGCCTGGCCGGCCTGTTTTCCGAGGAGGAACTGCGCCAGGCCGGCGTGGATCCCCAGGCCCGTCCCGAAACGGTGCCGGTGCAACAGTTCGTCGCCCTGGCCCAGTTACTGGCTGCGCGCGCCGCCTGAAGGCCGCGCCTGGCCTGGTGCTGGGCTGTTGCACATTATTACAGGCGCGCCGCCAGCCGTAAGAACTGTAACGAAGTTTCATATTCCGTAGCTTTAAGCTGAACCTGTCTTATATTGGAATCGTGCCGCGACAGATCGCGGACTTATTTGACAGGAGCCAATCATGGCCAGCAAAAAAATCGCAACGGTATTGATCGCCACCACTCTTCTCGCTTCGGCCGCCGTGGTCAGCACGCCTGCCATGGCACATGACCGGGGCGGTGACGGGGTCGCCATCGCCGCCGGCATCATCGGTGCCGTCGCGATCGGTTCGCTCATTGCCAACGCCAATCCTGCACCGGTCTACCAAGCCCCGCCGCAACAGGTCTACTACCAGGCGCCGCAGCCGGTGTACTACCAGCCGCCGCAACAGGTGATCTACGAGCAACCGCGCTACTATGCCCCGCCGCCGCCGCGTCCGGTGCGCTATGTGGAACGCACCGAAGTACGTACCTATCGCTACGACGACCGTCCGGATTATTACTACTACGGCCGTTGAGCATCGGCCAGCGGGCCATCCTGCCGGCCCGGCCTTATCCAGGCAGGACATCCAAGGCGCAAGCCATCTTGAGGAAAAGCGGGCAACCACCAGGTTGCCCGCTTTTTTTGCATTGTTTTGACGGGCAGGCGGCTCAGCACCATCAATTTGTCAAGAAAGCACGACATAATGAAGACGGTATTGGTATTTTGTCAGCATAATATGCCGTATCGGCGCGACATCCTGTCGTATGTCCGCTGCCTTTTCATGAACAACCCGACGGAGCGCGCAGGTGAGAGCCCCCATCGCCGCAGACGATATCAGGACCGCCCTGGACGCCGGCCATTTGTGGCCGGCGCTGCAGCCCTTGGTCCATCTGCGCACGGGACGCATTGCCGGCTTCGAGATGCTGGCGCGCTGGAACTGTCCCCAGCGCGGCGTGATCTCCCCGGTCGACTTCATTACCGTGGCCGAGGATGCGGACCTGCTCGATACCCTGCTGCTCAAGCTGCTCGACACCGTGGCCGACAGCTTGCGCCACTGGCCTGCCGACCTGCGTCTGGCCATCAATCTCTCGCCGCGCCAGTTCCTCGACACCAGCCTCCTGGAACGGCTTTCCACGGTGATGCACGCGCATGGCCTGCCACTGTCGCGCCTGCAGTTGGAGATCACCGAAAGCTCGCTGGTCCAGGACCACGAGCGCACCCTGCAGACCATCCAGGCCGCGCGCCAGGCCGGTGCCAGCCTGTCGCTGGATGACTTCGGTACCGGCTACTCCAGCCTGACCCGCCTGCAGTCCTATCCCTTCGATGAAATCAAGATCGACGCCAGCTTCGTGCGCACCATGGACCAGGATCCGGACAGTTTCCGCATCGTACTGGCGGTGGCCGGCTTGGGCCAGAGCCTGAAGATGCACGTGGTGGCCGAAGGCGTCGAGACTTCCCATCATGCCCACCTGTTGAAGCGCATGGGCTGTGAATTCGGCCAGGGTTTCCACCTCGGCCGTCCGGCCCCCTTGGCCGAGGCAGCGCGCTTGATCGAGCAGCAAGGCGTATGGCAGCGTCACAGCGCCGGCATCGATACGTCCCCCTTCCAGCGCTGGCACCAGCTCGATTCGCTCTACCGTAGCGCGCCGGTCGGCTTGTGCTTCCTCGATCCGCTGCTGCGCGTGGTCAGCGCCAACGCCATGATGATCGACCTGCTCGGTGGCAATGCCGACAGCGAGCTGGAGGGTTCTCCCGTGATCCGCCTGCTGGACCGCAGCGAACATCGGCCGTTGTTGCAGATGCTGGCGCAGGTGGTGGATGGCGCGTCTGCGGCACCGATGGAATTCTTCAATTCGCGCACCGGGCGTACCTCCTTGCTGGCCTTCCAACTGGTGCGCAGCGACCTTGGCGAATTGCTGGGCATCTCCGGTTCGGCCGTAGATATCACTGCGCGGGTGGCCGCCGAACGTACCGTGCGTGACAGCGAGGAACACTTCCATCGAGCCATCGATCTCAACCCCAACATTCCCTGGGCCGCCGATGAGCGCGGCGTGGTCGATTACATCGGCCCCACCTTCGAATGGCAGCCTGAACTCAATAACGTGCAGCGTCATCAGCAATGGGTGGCGCGCATCCTGGAGGACGATCGCCAGCGGGTGCGCCAGGAATGGCTCGACAACCTGCCCAGCGGCCGTCCCTTCAGCACCGAATTCCGGGTGCTCTGGCCCGATGGCCAGTGGCGCTGGATGCGCAGCCGGGCCTCGCCCCATGCCGATGGCGAGGGCCGCATCCTGCGCTGGTATGGTCTCATCGTCGATATCAGTGTCGAGCGCGCCTTGCAGCAACGCATTGCGCTGCTGGAGCAACAGCTCCAGCTATCGCACCCCAGTGGCGACGCCTGATTCTGCACCTTGCCCGCAGCGGCGCAGCCCTCCGGCGAGGTGGCGGCAAATCAGGGATAATGGCGGCTTGCTTCACGTTAGCCATGAAAAGGAGTCGCCAAGTGAGAATGTTGCATACGATGCTGCGCGTGGGAAATCTGGACCGGTCCATCGACTTCTACGTCAATGTGCTCGGAATGAAACTGCTGCGCAGGAACGATTATCCCGAGGGTAAATTCACGCTGGCCTTCGTCGGCTATGGAGAAGAGCGCGATCATACGGTCCTGGAGCTGACGCACAATTGGGATACGCCATCCTATGATCTCGGCTCCGGTTACGGTCACATTGCGATCGAAGTTGAAGACGCCTATCAGGCCTGTGATGCGGTGAAAGCCAAGGCGGCATCGTGACACGGGAAGCCGGTCCATGAAGCACGGCAAGACCGTCATTGCCTTTGTACAGGACCCTGACGGCTACAAAATCGAATTTATCCAGAAGAAAGAAAACTTCAGTTCTGCTGATTAAGCAAGCCACCAGGCAACAGCCCGCAGACTGAATTGCCCGTCTACTGAAATACCGCTGCCCGAACCGTGCCCGAGAAACATCGCCACTGCAGCCGCGGCGGCGTTTCGGGTGGCGGGACATGGCGAGGTCATCGAACACATCTGGCTGTCCTCCACTGGTCATCCATATTCCGCTGCCCACCACTTGCTACCGCTGCCTGGCAGCATGACAACGCCTTCGCCAAACTCCGCGCCTCCACTATGGAAAAGATCATCGTCTACGTCATCCCCGTCTTTCTGTTGTTGATTGCGGTGGAGTTCGGCTATGGTTACCTGCGTCGGCGCAACACCTACCGCCTGGCCGATGCCCTGGCCAGCTTGTCGCAGGGCGTGATCAGTCAACTCGTGGCGCTGATTACCCAACTGTTCCAAGTCGGGCTTTACACCTTGACCTACCGCGTGTTCGCCGTCTTCCCGGCGGTGCGCTTCTGGCATGGCGTGCTGGGCTGGGCGTCGGCCATCCTGCTGTTCGATTTTTTCGATTACTGGTTGCACCGCTTCGGTCACGAGAATGCGCTGGGCTGGGCGGCGCACTCTGTGCATCACCAGAGCCAGGACTTCAACCTCTCCACCGCGTTGCGTCAGGAAAGCACGGTGGTGCTGCTGGGCTGGGTGTTCTACCTACCCATGGCGATCCTGGGCGTGGAGCCCGAGCAGTTTGCCCTGGCCGGTCTGGTCGTGCTGGTCTACCAGTTCTGGATCCACACCGAGCACGTCGGCAAGCTGGGCTGGTTCGATCGTGTGTTTTCCTCACCCTCCAACCACCGTGTGCACCACGCTGTGAATGACCAGTACCTCGACAAGAACTACGGCGGGATGCTGGTGATCTGGGATCGCATGTTCGGTACCTTTGCCGAGGAACACGAGCCGGTGGTCTATGGCACCCGCACGCCCCTCAACAGCTGGGATCCGCTATGGGCGATTTGCTCCGGCTATGCGCAGTTGCTGCAAAGTGCCGCGCAGATGCCACGCTGGCAGGACAAGCTGAAAATCTTTTTCAAGGCACCCGGCTGGCGCCCGGCTGGCATGGCGCCGTCTCCGCAGTTTGACCTGGAGGCGGCACGCAAGCGCTATGATACGCAGCTGCCGCGCCTGGCGCAGTGGTTCTCGGGCCTGCAGTTCGTGGTGCTGCTGGCCGCGGCTGCGGCCCTGCTGTGGGTGGCCGATGAGCAGTCCTACCTCCGCCTTCTGCTGATCAGCGCCGCCTTGCTGGCTGGCTTCTGGGCGCTGGGGGCCTTCATGGAGCGTCGCCTGGGCGGTGCGATGATGCTGTTCATCGACGTCGCTGCCGCGGCCGTGGCGGCGTATGCACTGATGTGACGCGGCGCGCTTGCCCTGGCACATGCTTGACAGTTTTAACCTTGAATTCTTCCGCATCAGAACAACCGAACGACAGTAGGAACGCCAATTGAGTCTCTATCAACTATCCAAAAGCCACCTGCACCGTCTGTGGGTCGAATACGGCATCCTCTGGAGCGGTGCCATCATCGTCGGCTTGGTCGCGGTGCTGTATGCCCAGGCCATCGAGATCGGCTTCGGAGTCTTCCGCAGCATCGAACACAAGCAACCCTGGCTGCCCTTGCTGCTCACGCCAGCCGTCTGTGCCGCCTGCGTGTGGCTCACGCGCCGTTACTTTGCCGGCTCCGAAGGCAGCGGCATTCCGCAAGCCATCGCTACCCTGCATGGCGACACTGACGAACGCGGTAGCGCACTGCTGTCGATCCGCGTGATGGTGGGCAAGATCGTGCTGTCGATCGTGGCCATCGCTGGTGGCATGACCATCGGTCGCGAAGGTCCGACCGTGCAGATCGGGGCGGCCATCATGTACAACCTGCGCCGCCTGTATCCGAGCGGATACGAACATATGGAGCGGCGCCTGATCCTGGCCGGTGCTGCCGCAGGCTTGGCCGCAGCCTTCAATACGCCACTGGCGGGGATCGTGTTCGCCATCGAAGAACTCTCGCGCAGCTTCGAGCAGCGTGCCAGCGGCGTGGTGATCACCACCATCATCTTCGCTGGTCTAGGGCCTGC
>NZ_BADI01000663.1:0-2130 GCF_000333555.1 Herbaspirillum sp. B65
AGGGCTTCGCTGCCGCGCGCCTGGCAGGCTTCGGCGCGGCACACCTGCACCACATGCTGGCCGGCCGGTTCCTGGCGGAAGAAGTGATAGAACGAGATCACGCCATGCACCTCGGCGCGCGAGACGTTCAATTCGCCCGCGATCATCGGCACCGCATCGGCGGGGATGTAGCCGACCTGTTCCTGGATGCCGTGCAGGATGGGGAGCATGGCGCCGGCCATGTCCTTGCGCTCGGCGATGATGCCGCGCACCGCGGCGACGTCGAAAACTTGTTGCCTCTTCATGGATGCCTCCTGTGTTGCCTCGATGCGGACCCGGTCCTGCTTCTGCTCTTGCTGGATCTTGTACCCACCGCGCAATGACCAACGAATGAAAATGGGAATGAGGGAAATCTGCCGCGCCTAGGGCGGCGCCGCCTGCTGCCAACAGATCAGGGGCAAGGAGGAACCATGCAGCGGCCCGCCAGCGATCCGGTGATGGGCGCGCATGGCCGTGCGAAGTGAAACAGCTAGTCTCCGTTGTTGCATGTTCTCCCTGCCTTCGGGGTTGGTGGGAACACTGCGGATGCAGACCGGCCCTTACCGATGGGCCGCTCATGCTCCTGTTTTTTGATAGTCGCTGACACAAGCTGCCACTGCTCACGTGGCAGAGCAGCTTGTGTCAGCGGCTTTCGCCGCTGGGGTCTGACATGCAGACCGGGTGGAGCCGGCCTGCGGATGAAACGATGACGTCTCGAACTACGCGATCAACGGAACAGCACGGCCGACTTCTGCAACACCAGGGTGATACCCCAGATCAGCGGAATGCCCACCGCGGCCCATGCCAGACCGATCACCACCGGGTTGCCGCCGGTGCCGATCTGCGACATGTCGCCCGAACCGGCCGTCGCCACTGCATCGGCCGCCGACTTTTCGTGGGCCAGTTGCTTTTCACGGGCCAGTTCTTCCGGCGTCATGAAGTGCTTGGCGGCCACCGGACGGATCAGCAGGTTGCAGATCAGGCCCAGCACCAACATGCCGGCCAGGATGTACATGGTGGTGTTGTAGACCTCGTTCTTGGGCATCCCCTGCGCCAGTTGATACTCACGCATGTAGTTCACCACCACCGGGCCCAGGATGCCGGCAGTGGCCCACGCGGTCAGCAGGCGACCGTGGATGGCGCCCACCATCTGGGTGCCGAACAGGTCGGCCAGGTAGGCCGGCACGGTAGCGAAGCCGCCGCCATACATCGACAGGATGATGCAGACCGCACCGACGAACAGCGGAATGTTGCCCGCCTTGGCCGACCACGGCAGGCTCACGTACAGCACGAAGCCCAGCACGAAGAAGATGGCGTAGGTCATCTTGCGACCGAAGAAGTCCGAGCACGACGCCCAGGCGAAACGGCCACCGATGTTGAAGAGCGAAATCAGACCGGTGAAGCCGGCCGCCAGTGCCGCGATGGCGGTCTTCTGCTCGACCGACAGGTCATTGAAACCGATGTTCACACCCAAGAGCTTGCCGCCGAACACTTCTTGCAGCATCGGCGAGGCGATGCCGATGACGCCGATACCAGCCGACACGTTCAGGCAGAGCACCAGCCACACCAGCCAGAACTGGGGAATGCCCCAGACCTTGGAGACGTGCACGTGGTGCTGGGTGATCATGGTGGCCGAGGACTTGGCCACCGGCGGGGTCCAGCCAGCCGGCTTCCAGCCGGTCGGCGGCACGCGGTAGCCGAAGGCGCCGGCCATCATGAAGACGAAGTAGATAATCGCCATGACCACGAAGGTTTCCCACACGCCCACCGAGGTGGGGGAGGCAAACTTCTTCATCAGCGCATCGGCCAGTGGCGTGCCGACCAGCGCACCACCACCGAAGCCCATGATGGCCATGCCGGTGGCCATGCCGCGCCGGTCAGGGAACCACTTGATGAGGGTCGACACCGGCGAGATGTAGCCCAAGCCCAGACCGACGCCACCGATGACGCCCGAACCCAGCCACATCAGCCAGATCTGGTGCGTCTTCACGCCCAGGGCCGAGATCAACAGGCCACCGCACCAGCAGATGGCAGCCACCACACCGGCCTTGCGCGGACCGGCGTGTTCCAGCCAGCCACCCCACAGTGCCGCGGAGATGCCCAAGAGGACGA
>NZ_BADI01000662.1:0-1828 GCF_000333555.1 Herbaspirillum sp. B65
CAGCGGGATCAGGGTTTCGCCGCTGCCGCTCTGGGGCAGTTGTTCCATCAGGTAGCCGCGCAGGCCCTGGTCGTATTGCCAGCTCTGGGTATCGCCGTTCTTGGCGTTGATGAGCGTGACCTTCACGCCCGGCAGCAGCACTGCCTTGGAGCGCAGCAGGCGCTGCAGCTCACCCAGCGGAATGGTGGCCGAGTCGAAATACTTGGCGTCGGGCCAGACGGTGACGCGGGTGCCGGACTTCTTGTCTTCGCGGGTGGCGGGGCGCGACTTGAGCTTCTCGATGACATCGCCGCCCGAGAAGGCCAGGGTGTGTACGCCACCTTCGCGCCAGACCGTGATTTCCAGGCGCGTGGCCAGGGCATTGGTGACCGAGACGCCCACGCCGTGCAGGCCGCCCGAGAAGGCATAGGCGCCGCCGGAACCCTTGTCGAACTTGCCGCCCGCGTGCAGGCGGGTGAAGACGATCTCGACGGTCGGCACTTTTTCTTCCGGGTGCAGGCCGACCGGGATGCCGCGGCCATCGTCTTCCACGCTGACGCTGCCGTCGGCATTGATGGTGACGATGATGCTCTTGCCGTAGCCGCCCAGCGCTTCGTCGGAGGCGTTGTCGATCACTTCCTGGAGGATGTGCAGCGGGTTCTCGGTACGGGTGTACATGCCCGGGCGCTGCTTGACCGGCTCCAGTCCCTTGAGGACACGGATCGATGATTCACTGTAATCGGACGGGGTTGTTTTCTTGGTTGCCATGCAGATGAGTGGTCGTGGCTGATGCCGGAGGGTTGTTGTCTGTTTGTTCAGCGCCGGCCTGCCAGGGCGGCCATCTTGCGCTGCAAAAGCGCATTCTAATGAAATTTCCAGCAATTCGGCGTCTGCCGCGCTGCTTTGTTCCCTACGGGACAATACTTGTCGGTAACAGCATGTAAATGCGCTTAAAAGTGAACAATAAAAAAGGCTTGCGCGCACGCAAGCCTTGTCGTCGAGGAAACTGTCAGGGAAATTGGGCTGCCTCAGCCAGCCAGCAGCGTCTCCACCGCCAGGGCAATGGACAGCAGGCGCTTGTCCTGGCCACCGGCTGCGGCCAGCGACAGTCCTACCGGCGCGCTGCCTGCCGCATGGCAGGGCAGCGAGACCGCGCAGCCATCGAGGAAGTTGATCAGCGTGGGATTGCGCAGCAGCTTGCCATTGGCGGCGTAGTAGGCCTCATCGCTGGCTTGCAGCTCGGCAATGCGCGGCGCGACGATGGGCACCGTGGGCATGACCAGGGCATCGTAGCCGGCCAGTTGTGCCTCGACCTCGGCGATCCAGCGCGGGCGGGCGTGCAGCACGTCCAGCAGGTCGGCGGCGCTCATGTCCTTGCCGCGCAGGATGCGCGAGACCACGCGCTGGTCGTAGCCGGCCGCGTTCTCGGCGATCAGGGCACGATGCCAGGCATAGGCCTCGGCGGCGGTGAAGCCGCCCTTGGCATTGATGGCGGCCAACTGGTTGAAGGCGGGGACTGCCTCCTCGACGATCACCGCACCGGCTGCCGAGAGCCGGGCCAGCGCGGTTTGATAGGCAACGGCGACGGTATCATCCATGCCATCGCACACCACATTGGTCGGCGCCAGCAGACGCAGGCCACGCAGCGGGTGAGGCGTGACGGCCACATACTCTTCACCGGCCAGTACGGCATCCATGATGGCGCAGCATTGCACCGATACAGCCAGCGGGCCAATCGAGTCCAGATAAGCGGACAGTGGCAGTACACCTTGCATGGACACCCGTGCCGCCGTGGGCTTGAAACCGGTCAATCCGTTCAGGGCCGAGGGGATGCGCNCCAGCCGCCGAT
>NZ_BADI01000661.1:0-2079 GCF_000333555.1 Herbaspirillum sp. B65
CAGATACAGTTCACTCATCCACGGCGATACAGTCCCGGCCCAGTTGCTTGGCACGGTACAGACGGCGTTCGGCCAGCTCCAGGAAGTCGATGCGCTGGTCCATGGGCGAAGGCACGATGGTGCTCACGCCCTGGCTGATGGTGATGTGTGGCGCCACCTGCGAGCCGGCATGGGGAATGGCGGCTTGTGCAATCAGGCTACGGCAGCGCTGGGCCACTTGCAGGGCGGCCTTTTCATCGCATTCCGGCAGGATCAGCACGAATTCCTCGCCACCATAGCGGGCGAAGAAATCGCGGCTGCGGGTCGCGGTCTGGCTCAGGAGCTGGGCCACCTGTTTCAAGCATTCATCGCCGCGGATGTGGCCGTAGTGGTCGTTGTATTGCTTGAAGTAATCGATGTCGAGCATGATCAGCGACAGCGGCGCGCGGGTGCTTATCGCGTTGGCCCACTCCACTTCGAGTGCGGAATCGAACATGCGGCGGTTGGCCACATTGGTCAGGCCATCCCGGTAGGACAGTGCTTCCAGTTCCTTCTGCAATTCGATCAGACGCGCCTCGGTCTTCTTGCGCTCGGTGATGTCGAACATGAAGCCGATCAGCGCATTGGGGCTGCCATCGGGATTGCGTACCACGTGCACCACGTCGCGGATCCAGACGTGTTCACCATCGCGGGTCAGCGCCCGGTAGTCGGCCTCGTGATCGGCTCCGGCCTTGGATTGCGAGATGCAGAAATTGACCACCGCTTCACGTTCGTCGGCATGGATGCGCATGGCCCAGTCGTCGGCGCTCTTCCAGCTCTCCGGTGTCCAGCCCAGCAATTGCTCGATCTGCGGGCCGATGTAGGTGAATTGCATGGTGCTCCAGTCGATCTTCCAGGGAATTGCCTTGGTCGATTCCAGCAAGGTCTTGTAGACCGCGCTATCGGGTTCCATTGCTTCTTGCGAGGGATAGGTCATTGCGAATCGCTTCTATTTTAAGGATGTTTGTGGCCAGGAAGTGTTCGATGGTGATAGCTGCTGCCTGCTTGTCTGTAGCAAGCACCTAGCATCTCCGTGATGCAGGGCCAAAGGATAACGTGTCTTGGATATCTTTTGAATAGATTGCGCGTTGTTACCTTTTTCCACGCAACCGCCGGCGATATGAACTGTCGGCCCATCGGGATCACACTCATCAACGCAGTAAATCTCGTCTTTATACGATTTCTTTTTGACGAGTGCGTAAGTATTGTGTGCGAGCGTCAAGTTATACCTAATAAGTTTATGAACTACAGGGTCTTTACGTCTTTTTTTTGGGGGCTGCAATGCCTCCCCTGAGTCAAGTGCTTTCAACTGCTATTAATGCGGTGAGAGCGAATTCGTCATCGGTGTGTAGGATAGGAAATGAAGCAGTTGAAAAAGGTGGTTGTTACCCACGATTGTGGACGCTTGACCGAGTCTGATCGCATCCAATTCAGCACTTACCGTGGATTGCTTGGGTTGAGCTATACGGGGTCAAACGCATGAACCGGAAAGGCATCATTCTTTCAGGCGGCGTCGGGTCCCGTCTTCACCCGGCCACCTTGTCGGTTTCCAAGCAGCTCCTGCCAGTCTATGACAAGCCGATGATCTACCATCCACTGACTACCCTGATGCTGGCTGGTATTCGTGACGTCCTGATTATCTCTACTCCACAAGATACCCCGCGATTCGCGCAACTGCTGGGCGATGGGGGGCAATGGGGTATCAACATCCAATATGCCGTTCAGGCCAGTCCAGAGGGACTGGCCCAAGCTTTCATTATCGCCGCTGACTTCATCGGCGGTCATGACTCCACGCTAGTTCTCGGGGATAACATCTTTTACGGCCATGACTTTCGTAGTCTTCTTTGGAGCGCGAACAGCCGTGATGAAGGTGCCACAGTTTTCGCCTACCACGTACATGATCCAGAACGCTATGGGGTTGTTGAGTTCGACTGCGCTGGTAAGGTAATCGGGCTAGAAGAGAAGCCCAAGCTGCCCAGGTCTAATTACGCTGTGACTGGCCTCTACTTCTTCGATAGCACCGTCGTTGACCTCGCTAGAAATCTCACGCCTTCCGATCGC
>NZ_BADI01000660.1:0-1825 GCF_000333555.1 Herbaspirillum sp. B65
TGATGGGACAGGCCCTAGACCACGGAGCCCAGTATATTGAGACGCTTTTTACTAATAAATTTCTGATTTAATATTAGACTTTTCAATATTCAATAATAATCCTGGGCCGGCCATGAACCAGATCGATACCCTCAAGATCTTCCAGCGCGTCGCCGAACTGGCCAGTTTCAGTGGCGCCGCACGCCAGTTGGGCTTGCCCAATGCCAGTGTCTCGCTGGCGGTACAGCAATTGGAGCAGATGCTGGGCACGCGACTGCTTCAGCGCACCACGCGGCGCGTGCAATTGACCGCCGATGGCGAAGCCTTCTACCGGCGCAGCAAGGATTTGCTCGATGAGTTCGAGTCGCTCAGGGGCATGTTTCGCGCCGGTGGCCAACCCTTGAGCGGCAAGTTGCGGGTGGACATGTCCAGCGCCATGGCGCGCGAGGTGGTGTTGCCGGCTTTGCCGGCTTTCCTGGCACAGCATCCGCAACTGGAGATTGAGCTCTCCGCCAGCGACCGTCGCGTGGACCTGGTGGCCGAAGGATTCGATTGCGTGCTGCGCACCGGCGCCCTGGACGATTCTTCACTGGTGGCACGCACCATCGGTCACCTGGTGCAGGTCAATTGCGCCAGCCCGGCCTATCTCAAGCGCCACGGCACGCCGCGCACGCTGGAGGACCTGGCCCATCACCAACTGGTGCATTACCGGCAGGTGCTGGGCGGCCGGTCGCCCGGCTGGGAGTGGTTCGATGGCAGCCAGACCCATACCTTGCCCATGGCCGGCAGCGTCACCGTCAACAGTACCGAAACCTACTATGCCGCCTGCCAGGCCGGGCTGGGGCTGATCCAGTTGCCGCTGGTGGGCGCCCGCAAGCGCCGCTTGCTGGGCGCTGACAAGCTGGTGGAGGTGCTGCCGCAATACCGGCCGGCGCCGATGCCGGTCAGCCTGCTCTACGCCAGCCGCCGCCACGTGCCGGCACGGCTGCTGGAGTTCATGGATTGGCTACATGCGCTGATCTTCCCACTCACGCAGGAAGGTGGATTGGTCGCGTGAATGGAGCCAGAGGCCAGGGGCCAATGGTTCAGGCCAGCATGGTCTGGCCGACCGGATCGATGGTGACGGTACCGCGCCCGATCTCGATGACCCGGCCACCGACCTGGATCGTTCCCGCTGCGCTGACATCGAGGTACAGGCGCGAAGGACGATCCACCGCCGCGCCCTGGGAGATGGCATAGCGGGCCGGTAATGCATGGCCGGTGGCCATTAGCCAACCGCCCAGGTTGGCGCAGGCCGAACCGGTGCCCGGATCTTCGGCCACGCCGCCGCCCTGCTTGGTAAAAAAGTAGCGTGCCAGCACTTGGTCCGGCGCTTCTTCGTCGAAGGCGAACACATACGCTGTCCTGCGTCCCAGGCTGCTGGTGGGCCAGCGTTCCAGCAGTGCACTGTCGGGTTGGGCGCGGCGCACGGCCTGGGGTGAGCGCAGCGGGATCAGGAACTGGTCGGCCCCGGTATCGACCCACAGTGGATCGCTGGCCAGGTCGCTGGCTTGCAGGCCCAGCAAGGCGGCTACCTCGGCGCGGGTGAGCGGGGAGGGGGCGCTTTTGGGACCACCGGGGCAGGGCGCGGTGAACGTCCAGACATTGTCGCGTGCGTTGACCGGCACCACGCCAGCCTTGAATTCCAGCGTCAGCGCATCGCCGCGGCCGCGCAACTCGCGCACCACTTGTGCCGTACCCAGTGTGGGATGGCCGGCAAAGGGCATTTCATAACCAGTGGTGAAGATACGTACCCGCGCATCGGCCACCGTCGAGGGAAAAATGAAGGTGGTTCCGAAAGATGAAT
>NZ_BADI01000659.1:0-3054 GCF_000333555.1 Herbaspirillum sp. B65
GGGGCGGAGCTGTNACAGGGCATCGGGCTCCTGCACCACGCCGTCATAGAGTGCAAAGCCGATGGTGTGGTTGCTCTCGCCATAGAGGCTGGCGATCACGTCGCTCATGCGGAACACTGCATGGACCCAGCCCACCAGGCTGGCGCGCCGTTCGGCAATGGTCGATTGTGGCTTGCCGCGCTGGTACAGCGGCAGGTACATCATGAAGGCCGAGATGGATGGCTCCGTGTTGGACAATTGGACCTTGCCGGAGATGGTCGCCATGCCCGAGTCGCGCGCTTTTTCCATGGCCGCGCGGCGTACCGGATCGGCCCACTGGTCATTGCCGAAGGGCATACGATTGCGCCCCATGTAGGGCTCGCGCAGGATGGTGGGAGCATAGGCGTCGCGTGCACCCGAGGGGCGGATCGCGTAGTCGGCCAGGCCCTGATGC
Source organism: Herbaspirillum sp. B65 (assembly GCF_000333555.1). Classification (NCBI taxonomy): domain Bacteria; kingdom Pseudomonadati; phylum Pseudomonadota; class Betaproteobacteria; order Burkholderiales; family Oxalobacteraceae; genus Herbaspirillum; species Herbaspirillum sp. B65. Next base: position 434 of record NZ_BADI01000659.1, read on the forward strand.
GCCATGCGGGCCAGGTGCGCATCCAGTTGGGTGGCGGGAATCCACTCTTCGATGGCAATGGCCTGGATGCCGGAGAAGTTGGCGTCCAGGTTGAGCGCGTCGACATAGTCACGGAACTGGCTGCGGTCGATGTTGCCGGTGGCCGAGATCAGCCCTTGCACGCCGTGCAGCATCTGTTCGTAGGACGCCATGCGCTGCTCGATGCGACTGACCGTCTCGCGCAGCGCCGAGGCGAACTGCGTATGCAATTCCTTGGCAGCGGCCTGGCGTTCATGGTCCCAGGCAGTCCAGGTCACGCCCAATCCTGTGGCCAGGATGAGCAGGGGCAGCAGGATCAGGCGTATCCAGTTCACGGCTTGCTCTGGAATTGGACCATGGCTGCCGCCAGTTCCGCATTGAAGTATTTCTGGAAGATGCGCAAGACGGTGCCATCGGCCAACATGCCATTGACCAGGGCTCGCCATTTTTCCTGCTCGGTCGCAGACAGCGCGCGCCGCGACATGATGAGCCCATGCAGCACCGATGGGTCTTCAAAGCTGATGATGGGTGGTGGCGTCACGGATGCTTTTTCTTTCCACACCGGGTAATCAAAGGGCTCAATGATCATGCCCTGGATACGGTTTTGCAGCAGGGCTTCGTAGAGCGGTTCCAGACCACCAGCCTGGGTCACGCGGTTGGCGGCGCTGAGCTGGTCCACCATGCGGTTGGCATTGTTGCTATAGCGGAAGCTGCGGATGACGCCCAGCTGGAAGCGCGGGTTGCGCGCCACATCGGCCAGTTGCGCGATGCCGGCATCCTTGCGCACCAGCAGGTAGTACTTGTTGCTGAAGTACCAGGCGAAGGAGGCGAACTTGTCGCGATCGGCATTGGTGATGCCCGACAGGCTGAAGTCCAGCGCGCCGGACTCGATCAGTTGCCAGATGCGCGCACGCGACATCAGGCTGACATTGACCTTACATCCGCTGCGGCGGATCAGCTCATCGGCGAAATCCTTGTCGATGCCGGTATCGGTGGCGGCCGAGTAGAGCAGGCCGTGGTCGTGCAGGGCCAGGGTATAGGGGCGCGAGCAATCAGGGCCGCCCGGTACGGCGGGGCTGGCGGCGTGGACAGCAGGGCCCGCCAACAGGGTGGACAACAGCATGGCTGTGCTCGCGCAACGGCGCACTGCGCCAATGCGAAAGAGTCGACTGAAAATACTGCCCCCTGTGAATACGCCATCTTCTGGACGCCAGCGGCGGCGCCCTGTTGCGCCAGTCATGCCAATCATGCCGGTGTCTCATCCTTTCCGAAAGCGCCGCACCCGGGGCGGCGCCCTTACTGTTGTTCTGCTGCTGCCGGACCGGTGGGTCACCAGGCGCCGAGCGATGTTACCCGAGCAGATTCCATTGCGCAACAGAATGCGAAGGGTGGGATCGCGGCAGGCTGCGAGCGGGTCTGTAGCCGCTGTGGCGAGGCAGACGAAAAGCCTCGGGGAGGTGATCAGGATGGCATGAAAAATCGCAGACTATACCGGCATGGCAGTGGACGCGAGCAGGGTGCCCACCCGCGTCCATGAGCCTTATCAGGCTTAGATGAACATGCCGCCCGAGACTTCCACGCGCTGGGCATTGATCCAGCCATTGTCGGGGCGCAGCAGGGAGGCGATGGCGGCGCCGATATCATCCGGCCGGCCAGCTCGGCCCAGCGCGGTCTGGCTGGCCACGAAGGCGTTGAGTTCGGCATTGTCGCGCACCCGGCCACCACCGAAGTCGGTCTCGATTGCGCCGGGGGCGACCGTGTTGACGGCAATGCCGCGCGCGCCGAATTCCTTGGCCATGTAGCGTGTCATCACTTCCACCCCGCCTTTCATGGCTGCGTAGGCGGCATAGCCCGGCAGCGAGAAGCGCGCCAGACCGCTGGAGATGTTGATGATGCGACCACCCTCGGCCAGCAGCGGCAGCAGTGCCTGGGTGAGGAAGAACGGGCCCTTGAGGTGCACGCTGTAGAGCTCGTCGAAGACTGCCTCGCTGGTCTCAGCGATGGCAGCGTGCATTCCCATGCCGCCATTGTTGACCAGGTAACTGAAATGGCTGGCTTGCCAGTGCTCCTGCAGCGCGGCCTGTACGGCTTGGGCGAAGGCCGGGAAACTGGCGCTCCTGGACAGGTCCAGTTGCAATGCCACGGCGCGTACCCCCAGGGCTTCGAGCTCGGTCACGGTGGCTTGCGCGGCGGCGTGGTTGCCCACGTAGGTGAGGATGATGCCCACGCCCTCGCGGGCCAGATGCAGGGCAGTGTTCTTGCCCAGGCCACGGCTGCCGCCGGTGATGAGGGCAATGCGCGGGATGGTGTTGGAAGTGGTGGTAGATACGGTGTTGGCAGGCATGTCGGGCTCCTTGAAGTTGGGGAAAGTGAAGAGGGCCTGTTCCCATTCAATCTGCGAGTGCGAGAGGTCGCCAAGCGTTGACTGCCTAGGCGCAGCGACGCGTCGTAGCGGTGCTACGGCAAGGAGCTGCAACAACGGCAGGCGACGCTTGGCGGCCTCTCCCGGAGGGTTGCCCCCAGAAGGCGCGCTGGCCGCGTTGCACGTCAGGGCTGGTGGCGCCCCCTCCTTCCCTGCCGCGCGCCTTGCCACTTCTCCTTCT
>NZ_BADI01000658.1:0-28352 GCF_000333555.1 Herbaspirillum sp. B65
CACAGCAATCCCCGGATACCACCAGTTATAACCCCCTTGTGCCGCACACAAAAAAACTTGCCGAATCAACGCCCCCGCAGCCATGATGCACAACAACACCACCCAGTTATGCGGCGCCGAATAAGTCATGCTGTAGTGATTGGACAGCATCGCAAACAACACCGGCAAGGTAAAGTAAGTGTTATGCACACTGCGCTGCTTACCCCGCTTGCCATGAATCGGATCCGGCGCCTGCCCAGCCCGCATCGACGCCACCATCTTGCGCTGCCCCGGAATGATCCACACCAGCACATTGGCACTCATGATGGTCGCCAACGACGCCCCGCTGATCAGAAATGCCGCCCGCCCCGAAAACAGATGGCAAGCCGCCCACACCGACACCACCACCTGCAGCCCCACCAACAGATTGACCAAACGATCCGCCCCCGGCCGATCCCCGATGCTGCTGCAGATGGCGTCATAGATCAGCCAGTTGAACACCAGGAAGGCAATCGCCGTGCCCCCCGCCATCGAAGCCGACATCTCGAACACATTGGGGTCCACCAGAAACACGCTGGCATTGAACAGATACAACAGCGAGAACAAGGCAAAGCCCGACAGCCAGGTACTGTACGACTCCCAATAGAACCAGTGCAGATGCTCCGGCAACACCTTCGGCGCCAGCAGGTACTTCTGCGGATTGTAGAAACCGCCACCATGCACGGCCCACAACTCGCCACCCACCCCCTTCTCCTTCAGCTCAGGATCAGCAGGCGCCACCAGACTGTTGTCCAGCCAGACGAAATAGAACGATGAACCGATCCAGGCAATGGCCGTGATCACGTGCAGCCAGCGCAGCAGCAGGTTCAGCCAATCGAGTAGGTATGCTTCCATGATGCTCCGCTCTCAAATCTTCAATCTCGACAAATTCAGTTCCAGCCACAGTGTAGCCAATTGCGCCCGCGCCCGAAGCACCCAACAAAAATGCCGGATCCAGGGATCCGGCATCGCCTTGATGCTGCAAGCAGCCGGATCGACCGGGCGGCTTAGAAGTGATACTCGGCGCGCACCATCGGGGTCTTGGCCAACGAACCAGGAACGGTGTTGGGGTTGCCGAACTTGTTGCGCCAGTATTGGTATTCCAGACCCACGCGCAGCTTGTTCTTGGTCATCCCCATCGAGGTACCCAGGTCATACATGACCTGGCCGTCGAAGTTCACTTCAGGACTGGTCGGGCCACCGAACTCGTTCTTGCCCTTGGCTGCGATGTAGTTCATGTAGCCTTCGAAGGCCCAGCCGGAACCGCCCAGCGGAATGCCCCAGGCCAGGTTCAGCATCGGGTGGGTGTCATAGGTATAACGGCTGGTCACGCCAATGGGCTTGTTGCTTTCGAACAGGGCCAGCACGCTCACGTTCAGGAAACCTGGCACGTCCATCATCAGGGTCGGGCCGACCACCCACATGCGCTTCTTGGAAGCGTAGCCGTTGTCGTTCTTGGTGTTCCAGTCAAAGCCCAGGGTCAGGCCGACGCCGCGCGCCGGGCCGAAGGACAGGTCCTTGCCGCTGATCTTGCCGATATCCAGGGTATTGCGATAGACGACGTAGAATTCACGGGCATTGTCATCCTTGTGGTCCGACAGCAGCATGTCGATGTTGAGGAAGTTGGTGCCGTACTTGTAGCCGCTGGCGTGCTGGAAGTTGACGATGTTCTTGCTGATGTCCTGCGTGTTGAAGGGCTCGGCGAAACGGGTACCGTAACGGTAGCCGATCGAGTTGTCCGCCCAGTCCAAGGCATGAGCCGACATGCTGCTTGCCGCCGAGGCGACCACGGCTGCCATCATCCAGTACTTCCCCTTGATACCCTTCTTCATAAGTTTCTCCCTGTATTGCTTGTCTAAAAAATCGCTGTTGAAGCAGATCCCCGCCTGCCTCCCGTCGGCGCCTTGCACTCTCCCCGCCGTCGGGTACAACCGAAGATCCGCGTGGGCCTACCCCGTCATATACGGCCTGACACATGGCTGACAGCACTGCCGACGCCCAAACCGACGGGAGCGTTTACGCAAAGCCCGTGCCAGCCCTCCCGGCCAGTCCATCTTGTTCACCATTGCTGGCCAGCGCTGGACTTAACGCGAGTTCGACACCTCGAAAAAGGCACCACGCCGCCCACGCAGGGGCGCAATCCTAGCCGAGTCCGGGCGTAATCCCAAGGGCTTGTGCGCAGTTCGACACGATGTAGAAAAGCATTGTCGACAATTCAAAACATAACTCGCATCACGACAAAAACCGCCTGAAGCCGCTCTGCATCTGCCTTACAGCGCTGTAAGGGAAATTTTTTTAGTGCATTTTTTTCTACGAAGGTGCAGCGAAGCACCAAATTGTCGCAAATGAATTTTTTGATTGTCGACAAAAAATACTGGCGCTGTCGATCATCCCGGACCACGCTTGCCGACTACCCGCCCCCGATGTGAGCCCGCAGCGCCCGTCCAGCGCCGTGCGAGCCGCCTGCGTGCAGGTGCATGGCACATTAAATGCTTTTGCAGCAGTGGGATCTGGCATTCAAACGAACAAGGAAGGGAAGTCCACCGTGTATTCCAGCAAGTTCTTCAAGATCGGCCTGAGCCTGTTGCTCAGCGCAAGCTGCTCACTCGCCCTGGCGCAGGAAACCAAGATCAAGTTCCAGTTGGACTGGCGTTTCGAGGGGCCGGCTGCGCTGTTCCTGGTGGCCAAGTCCAAGGGTTACTTCACCCAGGAAAAACTGGACGTCACCATCGATGCCGGCAATGGCTCGGGCAACGCCGTCAACCGTGTGGCTTCGGGCACCTATGACATGGGCTTTGCCGACATGGCAGCGCTGATGGAATTCACGGCCAATAATCCCGATGCACCGGGCAAGCCGGTGGCGGTGATGATGGTTTATAACGATACGCCGGCAGCGGTGTTCTCGCTCAAGAAATCCGGCATCAAGAAACCTGCCGACCTGGTCGGCAAGAAACTGGGCGCGCCGGTGTTCGATGCCGGACGCCGCGCCTATCCCATCTTCGCCAAGGCCAATGGTCTGGATGCGAGCAAGGCGCAGTGGACCAGCATGGACCCGCCGCTGCGCGAAACCATGCTGGCGCGTGGTGACGTGGATGCCATCACCGGTTTCTATTTCACGTCGCTGTTGAACCTGAACGCGCGCGGCATCAAGGATGAAGACATCAACGTGATGATGTACCCGGACTATGGGGTGCGCCTGTACGGCAATACCATCATCGCCTCCGAGGCCATGATCAAGAACAAGCCGGAAGCCATCAAGGGCTTCCTGCGCGCCTTCGCCAAGGCCAGCCGCGACGTGATGGCCAACCCGGAAGCGGCCATCAAGGTCTTGAAGGAGCGTGATGGCCTGATCGATGAGAAGCTGGAACTGCGCCGCCTGAAACTGGCCATCGCCAGCGCCATTGCCACCCCGCACGCCAAGGCTGAAGGCTATGGCCAGGTCAACAGCCCGCGCCTGACACTGATGGCCTCGCAGGTCTCGGATGCCTATGGCACCAAGACCCGCGTCAATGCGGACAAGATCTGGAATGGCAGCTTCCTGCCTTCCAAGGCCGAGCTGGACGTGCTCCCCAAGTAAATCATTTATATCGTTTTCGGATTGCCGGACCTGACTGGTCGCACGATGCCAGCAGGCCGGCGAGCCCCACCAGATTGCATTCATGAGCGAACCCTTCGTCGATTTCCGCCACGTCTACCTGGCCTATGATGGCGCTACCGAATTTGCGGTGGAAGACATCGACCTGCAGACCCGCGCAGGCGAATTCATCGCCATCGTCGGGCCGTCTGGCTGCGGCAAGTCCACCTTCATGAAGCTGGCCACGGGCTTGAAGCAGCCCAATCGCGGCAGCGTCGTCATCAACGGCCAGCCGGTGACCGGTCCATTGAAGTTCGTCGGCATGGCCTTCCAGGCCCCGACCCTGTTGCCCTGGCGCACTACGCTGGAGAACGTGCTGCTGCCGCTGGAAATCGTCGAACCCTATCGTCGTGACTTCAAGCAAAAGAAGGCCCAGTACACCGAACGCGCCCTGGCCCTGTTGAAGACCGTCGGCCTGGACGGCTATGCTGACAAGTTTCCCTGGCAACTCTCGGGCGGGATGCAGCAACGTGCGTCGATCTGCCGCGCGCTGATCCACGAACCCAAGATGCTGCTGCTGGACGAACCTTTCGGCGCGCTCGATGCCTTCACCCGCGAGGAACTGTGGTGCGTGCTGCGCGACCTGTGGGCCGAGCGCCGTTTCAACGTCATCCTGGTCACCCACGACCTGCGCGAGGCGGCCTTCCTGGCCGATACCATCTACGTGATGAGCAAGCGCCCCGGGCGCATCGTGGTCAAGCGCGACAATCCGCTGCCGCGCCCGTGTGACCTGGAAACCACCTATACCGATGGCTTCAATGCACTGGTGCATGAACTGCGCGAGCACATCGGCCAGGTGCGCAATACCTGAGGGCTCACTGCAACCAAGGACCAGCAGCCATGCAGACATCATCGAACGGCAAACTCACCCAGGCAGCCACCACGCTGGCGCCCTGGTTCCTGCTCATCGCCATCCTGGGCGTGTGGCAATTCATCTGTAGCGTGTGGGAGGTCTCCGACTTCATCTTCCCCAGCCCGGCCGCCATCCTCCAGGCCATGGTGGAGTATGCCGGCCCCATCACCCAGCACGCGCTGTCGACCTTTTGGGTCACCATGGTGGGTTTTGCCATCGCCGTCGGGGTCGGTGTGACGCTGGGTCTGGTGATCGGTTCTTCACCTATGCTCTATGCCGCCGCCTATCCGCTGATGACGGCCTTCAATGCCTTGCCCAAGGCCGCTTTCGTGCCGGTGCTGGTGGTCTGGTTCGGGATCGGCGCGGGGCCGGCGATCCTGACCGCTTTCCTGATTTCCTTCTTCCCCATCATGGTCAACATCGCCACCGGCCTGGCCACGCTGGAGCCGGAACTGGAAGACGTGCTGCGGGTGCTGGGTGCGCGTCGCCTGGATATCCTCTGGAAAGTCGGCCTGCCGCGCGCGCTGCCGTATTTCTTCGCCTCGCTCAAGGTCGCCATCACGCTGGCCTTCGTGGGCTCGACCGTGTCTGAGATGAATGCCTCCAACCAGGGCATCGGCTACCTGCTGGTGTCGGCCGGCTCCTCCATGAAGATGCCGCTGGCCTTTGCCGGGCTGGTGGTGATCGGTGCCATGGCCATGGCCATGTATGAATTGTTTGCCATCATCGAGAAGCGCACCACCGGCTGGGCGCATCGCGGAAAATGAGATAAAGCGGGCCGGGCAGCACGAGGTGAAGGAAAAGGCTGCAAAAGCGGTATGCGGCGCGGCCCAATTTGTCTATGATGTCGCGCGTGCGCGCCGCCTGCCCGCTGCCATATGACATGAACACATACAACACCACAGGGAAAATCACGTGAGCGCAGTTCCACTCCGTCTTGAAATCAGCCATGTGCGCAAGGCCTATCCGGGCGTGCTGGCCAACGACGATGTCAGCCTGGCGGTGGCGCCCGGCGAGATCCACGCCGTGCTCGGGGAGAATGGCGCGGGCAAGTCCACCCTGATGAAGATCATCTTCGGCGCGGTCAAGCCCGATGCCGGCGAGATCCGCTGGAACGGCGCGGCGGTGCAGATCGCCAATCCGCAGGTGGCGCGCAAGCTGGGCATTGCCATGGTGTTCCAGCATTTCTCGCTGTTCGACACCCTCACCGTGACCGAGAACATCGCCCTGGGCCTGGATGCCAAGACCGACCTGAAGGAACTGGCCGAGCGCATCACCCGCACCGGCGAGAAATACGGCCTGGAGCTGGAACCGCAGCGCCACGTCCATACCCTGTCGGTGGGCGAGCGCCAGCGCGTGGAAATCGTGCGGGCGCTGCTGACCGAGCCGCAATTGCTGATCCTGGATGAGCCGACCTCGGTGTTGACCCCGCAGGCGGTGGAAAAACTGTTCGTGACCCTGCGCCGTCTGGCCGATGAGGGTTGCAGCATTCTCTACATCAGCCACAAGCTCGATGAAATCCGCGCGCTGTGCCATAGCGCCACCGTCATGCGCGGTGGCCGTGTTAGCGGTAACTGCGATCCGCGCAATGAAAGCAGCGCCAGCCTCTCGCGCATGATGATCGGCGATGAACTGGTGCGTTTGCAGCGCGAGCGTAATCCAGAGTCGATGCGCAACGAGCGCAAGCTGCACGTCAATCGCCTGTCGCTGCCCAAGGCGCACCTGTTTGCCACCGAACTCAAGGACATCGAATGCGAAGTGCGGGCCGGTGAGATCGTCGGCATCGCCGGGGTCTCGGGCAATGGCCAGCAGGAGTTGCTGGCAGCGCTGTCCGGCGAAGACCAGCGCGCCGCGCCCAACATGATCATGCTGACCGGCAAGGCGGTGGGCGACCTCTCGCCCAATCCGCGCCGCGCCGCCGGCCTGGGCCTGGTACCGGAAGAGCGGCTGGGACGCGGCGCCGTGCCCAGCCTGTCGTTGACGGCCAATATGCTGCTGTCTCACCAGAAGGCGCCCTATGTGAAGCGCGGCATGATCGATTTCGGTTTTACGCGGCGCGCCGCCGCCTCCATCATTGAGCGCTTCAAGGTCAAGGCAGCCGGCCCCGATGCGCCGGCCAAGAGCCTCTCGGGTGGCAACCTGCAAAAATTCATCGTGGGCCGCGAGATGGAACGCAAACCCGCGGTCTTCGTGGTGGCCCAGCCGACCTGGGGGGTGGACGTGGGCGCGGCCGCGCAGATCCACGGCGAGATATTGAAACTGAAACAGGAAGGTTGTGCCGTGCTGGTGATCTCGGAAGAACTTGACGAATTATTCGCATTATGTGATCGCCTGCATGTCATCGCCAAGGGCCGTCTGTCGCCCTCCATTCCCATCGAACAGGCCACGCGCGAGCAGGTCGGCGTGTGGATGAGCGGCTTGTGGGATGAACCCAAGGCAGCCGGTGCGGAGGTGCAGCATGGCTGATCGCATGAGCTTCCCGCTGCGTCTGGAATTGCGCGGCGCGCCGTCGCAAACGATGACCTATCTCTCGCCGGTGATTGCCATCATCGCCACCCTGTTGCTGGGGGCGCTGCTGTTCCTGGCGCTGGGCAAGGATCCGCTGGCCGGGTTGAAGGTCTTCCTGGTCGATCCCTTCAATGGCAAGCGCGCCATCAGCGAGCTGCTGTTGAAATCGGTGCCGCTGATCCTGTGCGCGCTGGGGCTGGTGGTGTGTTTCCGCGCCAGTATCTGGAACATCGGCGCCGAGGGTCAGTTCACGGTCGGGGCCTTGTGTTCGGGTGCCATGCTGGTGTGGCTGGACGTGCCGGGACATGGCATCTCGGGTGGCATGGGACTGCTGCTGATGGTGCTGGCCGGCATTGTCGGCGGTGCGCTGTGGGCGGCCATCACGGCCTTCCTGCGCGACCATTTCAATGCCAATGAAATCCTGGTCTCGCTGATGCTGACCTATGTGGCGCAGTTGCTGTTGATGTGGGCCGTCAATGGTCCCTTGAAGGATCCCAATGGCATGAACTTCCCGCAGTCCAAGGTGTTCTCCAGCGAATTCATGTTGCCCATGCTGATGTCGGGCACGCGGCTGCACATCGGCTTTGCGGTAACCATCGTGGCCGCAGTCCTGATGGCGATCTTCATGATGCGCAGCCTGCGCGGTTTTTCGCTGATGGTGGGAGGCGTAGCGCCTCATGCGGCGCGCTATGCGGGTTTCTCGGCGCGCTCGGCCCTGTGGGTGTCGCTGTTGATCTCGGGGGCCTTTGCCGGGCTGGCGGGCGCCTTTGAAATTGCCGGCCCGATCGGTCAGTTGTTGCCCTCGGTATCGCCCGGTTATGGCTTTGCGGCCATCATCGTGGCCTTCATCGGCCGCCTGCATCCGATCGGCGCCATCCTGGGCGGGCTCATCATGTCGCTGCTGTACCTGGGCGGCGAGCTGGCGCAGTCGCGCCTGGGGTTGCCTTCGGCCATTACCGGGGTGTTCCAGGGCATGTTGCTGTTCCTGCTGCTGGCCTGCGATACGCTCATCGATTACCGCCTCGTGTGGAATAAGAAAGTCTAAGGATTCGGGACCGGACATGGAACAACTCGCTCCTCTCATCGCAGCCTCCATCAATGCCGGCACGCCGCTGCTGCTGGCGGCCATCGGACTGTTGATCAATGAACGCTCCGGCGTGCTCAACCTGGGCGCCGAGGGCATGATGCTGGTCTCGGCCATCGCCGGCTTCGCCGTGGGCTATACCACCAAGAGTCCGCTGCTGGGCTTTTTGGCCGGTGCCGTGTGCGGCATGTTGATGGCCTCGCTGTTTGCCTGGCTGGCACTGCAACTGGCCACCAATCAGGTCGCCACCGGACTGGCGCTGTCGATCTTCGGCGCGGGTCTGTCGGCCTTCGTCGGCCAGCGCTTCGTGGGGCTGGCCTTGCCGGCGCAACCCAATTCGATTCCCGTGCTGGGCGACATTCCCTTCCTGGGCACGGCCTTGTTCCACCAGCATTGGATGAGTTACCTGGCCTTCGCGCTGTGCCTGGCCAGCATCTGGTTCCTCTACCGCACGCGTGCCGGCCTGGTGTTGCGCGCGGTGGGCGAGTCGCCCGAGTCGGCGCACGCGCTGGGGTATTCGGTGCGCGGCATCCGCTACCTGGCGCTGCTGTTCGGGGGCGCCTGCTGCGGCTTGGCCGGGGCCTACATGTCGCTGGTCTATACCCCGATGTGGGTGGAGGGACTGGTGGCCGGACGCGGCTGGATCGCGCTGGCCTTGACCGCCTTTGCCACCTGGCGTCCGGCACGTGTCTTGCTGGGCTCGCTGCTGTTCGGCGGCGTCACCATTGCCCAGTTCTACCTGCAGGGCATGGGCGTGACCATTCCTTCGCAGATCCTGTCGATGGCGCCCTACCTGGCCACTATCGTGGTGCTGGCGCTGATCTCGCGCAACCCCGACTGGATCCGCCTGAACATGCCGGCCTCACTGGGCAAGCCGTTCCGCCCGGGCGCTTCCTGAATTGTTTATAACGTTTTTGTAGCAGCACCTGCATTTATCCACTGACCTTGAGGGAGAACACAATGAAGATTTCGCGCAGGGCATCCTTGACGATGCTCGCCACCCTGGCGGCCGCAACCCTGATCGGTTGCGGCAAGAAGGAAGAACCCGCTGCCGCCGCGCCTGCTGCTGCGCCGGCCGCAGCAGCACCGGCGACCGATCCGTTGAAGGTGGCCTTCGTCTATATCGGCCCGGTGGGTGACGCCGGCTGGACCTTCGCGCATGACAAGGGCCGCAAGGCGGTCGAAGAAAAGTTCGGCGACAAGGTCAAGACCACCTTCGTGGAAAACATTCCCGAATCCGCAGCGGACGCCGAACGCGTCTTCCGCCAGCTGGCTACCGATGGCAACAAGCTGATCTTCGGCACCACCTTCGGCTACATGGAAGCCATGCTGAAGGTCGCCAAGGAATTCCCGGACGTCAAGTTCGAACACGCCACCGGCTTCAAGACCGCCGACAACCTGGCGCAATACGACGTGCGCACCTATGAAGGCGCCTACCTGGCCGGCGTGGTCGCGGGCAAGATGAGCAAGTCCGGCAAGCTGGGCGTGGTGGCCTCGGTGCCGATTCCTGAAGTGATCCGCAACATCGACTCCTTCACCCTGGGTGCGCGTTCGGTCAATCCGAAGGCCACCACCGCCGTGGTGTGGGTCAACAAGTGGTTCGATCCGGGCAAGGAACGTGAAGCCGCCACCACCCTGATCGGCCAGGGCGTGGACGTGCTGATGCAGAACACCGACTCGGCGGCCGTGGTGCAGACCGCGCAGGAAAAGGGTGTGTATGCCTTCGGTTGGGACAGCGACATGACCAGCTTCGGCCCCAAGGCCCACCTGGCTGCCTCCATGATCAACTGGGGCGTGTACTACACCGCCCGCGTGCAGGCCGTACTGGATGGCACCTGGAAGAGCAGCACCAGCTGGATCGGTCTGAAGGACAACGGCATCGACCTGGCCGCCTTCAATCCTGAACTGCCGGCTGATGTGAAGACCCTGGTCGCAGAGCGCAAGAAGGCCATCATCGACGGCAGCGCGCCGATCTGGAAGGGTCCGATCAAGGACAATACCGGCAAGGAAGTGCTGAGCAAGGACGCCGTGGCCGATGATGGCTTCCTGCACGGCATCAAGTTTTACGTCGAAGGCGTGGATGGCAAGGTACCGGGCTGATTCCTGGCTTGCCAACAGGCGCGGTTGAGGTCGCGCCTGTACTTTATGAAGGTTCGTGAAGACCGCTGGCACCGTGAGGTGTCGGCGGTTTTTTATGCTCACGCCGTGATGCGCTCAATCACGGGACGTTCCAGCTTGCCGGCTTCATGCAGATCGTACTGTAACTGCATTCCGGCCCATAGCTCCGGGCTGGTGCCGAAAGCAGCAGCCAGGCGATAGGCCATGTCCGGCGAGATGCCGGCAGCGCCATTGACTATCCGTTGCAGGGTGACGCGGCTCACGCCAAGCCGCATGGCAGCTTCCGTCACGGTCATTTCACCCAGATATTCCCTTAAGACCTCGCCCGGGTGCGGCGGGTTGAACATGCGCGTCATAGCAGACCTCCTTGGATTGTCAGTGATAGTCGCGGTAATCCACCAGCACCGCGTCCTTACCCTCGAAAGCGAACACCAACCGCCAATTGCCATTGACGGTGATCGCCCATTGCCCCTTTAACTCACCTTTTAGTGGATGCAGCGCCCATGCGGGCGCAGATAGGTCTTCCGGCTGTATGGCTCGATCCAGTGCGGCCAATTGGAGCCGGAGCTTGCCCGCATGAGCAGCCTGGATGCCAGCCTTGCTGCCCGTCTCAAAGAAACGTTGCAGCCCTTTGTGTCGGAAACTCTTTATCATCCATAAAATGTATCTCGTAACGATACTATTTACAATCGGAATCGAGTTCATCGACTCCCATTTACTTTGCTGGCAATCAAGCAATAGAGAACGAACAACTTTGCTGTATCCACCGAAGCCGGTTTCGGCACGCTGAAAACCCCGCTCCAGCGCTATCGCCGCCGCATCCTGCCTGTATAATGCACAGCCAAACCGGGCGGAATGCTGGCTTTTTCCTTCACTTTCCGCCGCATTGAACTACAGGATTTATGCAAAAAACGCGCAAACCGATCGAGATCAAGATTTCCACTGTGGTTGCCATTTCGGCAATCCTGCACGAAACCGATCCAACTTCGCTGGAAAAAGCCCTGAAGGAAATGACCGGCGGCGTGGCCGATTTCTTCGAAGATGAATTCGCCGTGCTCGATGTGGGCACGCTGGATGCGGCAGCCGCTGCGGCCATCGACTGGACGGCGGTGGTGGCCTTGTTCAAGCGCTTCCGCTTGAATACGGTGGCCGTGCGCAACGCGCCAGAAGAGTTGCATAGTGGCATCGTGTCCCATGGCTTGGCGATCGATACCTCAGCCGTGGCCGGTGCCGGCACGGCCAATGCGCGGGCCCAGGAAGCCGCAGCCCAGGAAGCCACTCCGGCTGCTGCGCCAGCCCCTGCGCCGCAGGCAGTGCAAGCGGCTGCCACAGCACCGGCGGCACCAGCAGCCAAGACGATAATCGTCGATACCCCGGTGCGGGCCGGCCAGCGCATCTATGCGCGCGGCGCCGACCTGGTGGTGTTGGCGGTGGTCAACAATGGCGCCGAGCTCATCGCCGATGGCTGCATCCATGTCTATGCCCCGCTGCGCGGCCGGGCCCTGGCCGGTGCCTCGGGCAATACCGAGGCGCGCATCTTCGCGGCCTCACTGGAAGCGGAACTGGTTTCCATTGCCGGGGTCTATCGGACCTTCGAGAACGGTCATGCACCGGAGCTGGCAGGCAAGCAGGTGCAGGTGCGCCTGCAAGGCGAACGCATCGACGTACTGCCGATGTCGGCGTCGTAAGACTGCGGTGTAAATCATATAAACGAATCCCGCCGGAGCAAGCCGGCGTACTGTTCTTCTTAAGGAGTTTTTCGTGGCAAAAATCATCGTTGTGACTTCGGGTAAGGGCGGCGTCGGCAAAACGACGTCCAGCGCCAGTTTCGCATCGGGCCTGGCCATGCGCGGCCACAAGACGGCCGTGATCGACTTCGACGTCGGTCTGCGCAACCTGGACCTGATCATGGGCTGCGAACGCCGCGTGGTCTATGACCTGATCAACGTGATCAACAAGGAAGCCACCCTGAACCAGGCCCTGATCAAGGACAAGCACTGCGACAACCTGTTCATCCTGCCGGCCTCGCAAACCCGCGACAAGGACGCCCTGACCGAAGAGGGTGTGGAGCGCGTGCTGGGCGACCTGTCCAAGATGGACTTCGAATACATCATCTGCGACTCCCCCGCCGGCATCGAGCACGGTGCGGTGATGGCGCTGACCTTCGCCGACGAAGCCATCGTGGTGTCCAACCCGGAAGTGTCGTCGGTGCGCGACTCGGACCGCATTCTGGGCATCATCCAGGCCAAGTCGCGCCGCGCCTCGGCCGGTGGCGAGCCGGTCAAGGAACACCTGCTCATCACCCGCTATTCGCCCAAGCGCGTGGAAGATGGCGAGATGCTGTCCTATACCGACGTGCAGGAAATCCTGCGCATTCCCCTGATCGGCATCATCCCCGAGTCGGAAACCGTGCTGCAGGCCTCCAACCAGGGCTCCCCGGCGATCCATATGAAGGATAGCGACGTCGCCCAGGCTTACCAGGACGTGGTCTCGCGCTTCCTCGGCGAGACCGTCGAACTGCGTTTCACCACCTACGAAAAGCCGGGCCTGCTGCAGCGCATCTTCGGAGGTAAGTGATATGTCTCTGCTTTCTTTCCTGTTCCCCAGCAAGCCCAAGAGTGCGGTGGCGGCGAAGGAGCGGCTGCAGATCATCATCGCCCGCGAACGCTCCAACGGCCGTCAAGGCCCGGACTTCCTGCCGGCGCTGCACAAGGAATTGATCGAGGTGATCTCCAAGTACACCAAGGTCAACGCCGACGACATCAAGATCTCGCTGGACCGCCAGGGCAACCTGGAGGTGCTGGACGTGAACGTGGTGCTGCCCGATAGCGATGTGCCGGCCACCTGAAACAGACCTGCCGTCACCGACAAGGGCAGCCCAGGCTGCCCTTTCGTTCATTTGCCTTTGCCTGAATATGTCTTTAGTCTGACGCGATGAAAATCGGGATCATCTCTTCCGACGCCGATACCGTCACCCTGGTAACCCAACTGGCCGAGCGCCACGACACCACCGTCTATACCGGTGCCGAAGGCTTTGCCGCGGCCTGCGACGATGGCGCGCACCTGATGGTGCTGGATCTGGACGACCTGCAGCGTCACCCCCATGCGATCACCACCATCGTGCATGACCATCGCCCGCCGGTCAGGAGCAAGGCGCGGCCGGTGGTGCTGCTCATCTGCACGCCGGCACACCAGCACTGGCTGCGTAACCTGCGCCTGGCCGGCGCCGATGATTTCCTGGTCAAGCCGGTGCGGCGCCAGGAGCTGGCGCTGCGGCTGGACCTCTTGCTGCTGGCGGCGCAACCCTATGAAGCCCCACCCAACATCGTGGAAGCAGCCGGTTTCGTGGTCGACCTGGCGCGCCTGCGCGTGACCCACCCCGAGCGCCCGAACCTGGACGCCACGCTCACCCGCAAGGAAGCCGAACTGGCGCTGCTGTTCATGCAGCACCTGGGACGCCCGCTGTCGCGCGCCTTCCTGCTGGAACGCATCTGGGGCAACGAACAGGAAACCCCGACCCGCACCATCGATACCCACGTCTCGCGCATCCGTACCAAGCTGGGCCTGCAACCGAGCAACGGCTATCAACTAGCCACGGTCTATGGCTATGGCTACCAGCTGGAAAAGCTGGAGTAAGCCGCTGCCGCCAGCGAAAGTGGCTGTTGTATCCCCACCCGCCTGCGTAGACCAATCCTGATCCATATCAGAGACATCTACCGATTATCAGGAAGCGACCCAACCCGATATTGGGCGAAGAGTATAATTATTCCCAAAACCGGGGCCGAATCTGTCTGATTTTGTTCGAATTGCATTGCAACGTTCGATTTCCATTCAGTTCGCAGCCATAGAAGTGAATTTCCCAGCTTATCGGCACTGCTGCCGCGTATTCCATGCATTTGCTCGCCGTCGGACTCAACCACACTACCGCGCCGCTCTCGTTGCGCGAGAAAGTGGCTTTCCCCGCTGACCAGATCGGTCAGGCGGTGGCGTCTGCGCGCGCATGGTTCGGCGGCAATGACAAGATCGTCGCCGCCGGCGAAGCCGCCATCCTTTCCACCTGCAACCGTACCGAGCTGTATGCGGCGGCTGCCGCCGGTCGCGATGGCGTGGAATTCGCCATCGACCGCACCGCGCAATTCCTGGCCGAGTATCATCAGATTGCCTACGCCGACCTGCGCCCCTACCTATATTCGCTGCCGCAGGACAATGCAGTGCGCCATGCCTTCCGCGTCGCCTCCGGGCTGGACTCGATGGTGCTGGGCGAGCCGCAGATCCTGGGCCAGATGAAGGATGCGGTACGCCAGGCCGATGCGGCCGGAGGCCTGGGCACCTATCTGCACCAGTTGTTCCAGCGTACCTTTGCCGTGGCCAAGGAAGTGCGCACTACCACCGAGATCGGTGCGCACAGCGTGTCCATGGCCGCCGCGGCCGTGCGGCTGTCACAGCGCATCTTCGATTCGATTGCCGGCCAGAACGTGCTCTTCATCGGCGCCGGTGAAATGATCGAGCTGTGCGCCACCCACTTCGCCGCCCAGAATCCCAAGACCCTGACGGTGGCCAACCGCACCATGGAACGCGGTGAGACCCTGGCCCATCGCTTCAGCGGCCGCGCCATTCGCCTGGCCGACCTGCCAGCGCAACTGGCCAGCTTCGACATCGTGGTCTCCTGTACCGCCTCGCAATTGCCCATCATCGGGCTGGGTCTGGTGGAGCGCGCGGTCAAGGCGCGCCGTCACAAGCCCATCTTCATGGTCGACCTGGCCGTGCCGCGCGATATCGAGGCCGAAGTCGGTCGCCTGGATGACGTCTTCCTCTACACCGTGGACGACCTGGCCTCGGTGGTGCAAAGCGGCGTGGAAAATCGCCAGGCCGCCGTGGCCCAGGCCGAAGCCATCATCGAGACCCGTGTGCAATCCTTCATGCACTGGATCGACAGCCGCGCCATGGTGCCGCTGATCCAGGACCTGCAAGAAACCGGCGAGGCGCTGCGCCTGGCCGAACTGGACCGCGCCCGCCGTATGCTGGCCAAGGGCGACGATGTGGAAGCGGTGCTGGAAGCCCTCTCCAAGGGCCTCACCGCCAAGTTCCTGCATGGCCCGCAACAGGCCCTGCACCACGCCCAAGGCGAACAGCGCAGCCAGCTGGCTTCGCTGTTGCCGCAACTGTTCCGCGCCAAGCGTTAGCGTTTCCCTCTCCTGTCGGCCTGCCCGGGCCGGCAAGCCCGCGCCGCTCCCTCTGGCGGCTGCCGCTGTCCCTCTTTTTTACCGGATTCGAACACCCATGAAACCCTCGATGCTTGCCAAACTCGACCAGCTCGCCGAACGGCTGGAAGAGCTCAACAGCCTGCTGGCCCAGGAAGACGCCACCGCCAGCATGGACAACTTCCGCAAGATGACGCGCGAACATGCCGAGCTGGGGCCGCTGGTGGCGCTGTACCACGACTATGTACAGGCAAATGAAGATATTCGCACTGCCCAAGAGCTGCTCTCCGACCCCGATATGAAGCTTTTTGCGCAGGAAGAAATCGATGCCGCCAAAGCCCGTATGCAAGCCCTGGAGCTGGACCTGCAAAAGATGCTGCTGCCCAAGGACCCCAATGATGAACGAAACATCTTCCTGGAAATCCGCGCCGGCACGGGAGGTGACGAATCTGCCCTGTTTGCCGGGGACCTGCTGCGCATGTACACCCGCTATGCCGAACGCCAGCGCTGGCAGGTCGAGATCGTCTCGGCTTCCGAATCCGAACTGGGCGGCTACAAGGAAGTGATCGCCCGCCTCGTCGGCTTCGGTGCCTATTCGCGCCTGAAGTTCGAGTCTGGCGGCCACCGCGTGCAACGCGTGCCGGCCACCGAGACCCAGGGCCGCATCCATACCTCGGCCTGCACCGTGGCGGTGATGCCGGAAGCCGATGAAGTCGAGGATGTCGACATCAACCCCGCTGATATCCGCATCGACACCTACCGCGCCTCCGGCGCCGGTGGCCAGCACATCAACAAGACCGACTCGGCCGTGCGCATCACCCACCTGCCCACCGGCATCGTGGTGGAATGCCAGGACGACCGCAGCCAGCACAAGAACAAGGCGCAAGCCATGAAGGTGCTGGCCGCGCGTATCAAGGATGTGCAGTTGCGCCAACAGCAATCCAAGGAAGCGGCCACCCGCAAGTCCCTGATCGGCTCGGGCGACCGCAGCGAACGCATCCGTACCTACAACTTCCCGCAGGGGCGCATGACCGACCATCGCATCAATCTGACGCTCTATAAGCTGGACTTCATCATGGATGGCGACCTGGACGAACTGACCAATGCCCTCATCACCGAGCACCAGGCCGAGCTGCTGGCGCAACTGGGCGACGATTGAGAGCGCCCCCAACTGCCCTTTAGGCCGAGTGCAGAGACGGTCTGCCCGGCACTGCCTGTGCGGGCAGCGTGCAAGGAGGCGGGGATATCTCTACAATCGCGGGATGGCTGGATCGCCCACGCTAGCCCGCCCAAGCGCCTCAACTCTGTCCGTACCTACTAACAAAACAATCCACCCACAACCATGAAATCATCCAAACCGGTTTTCCTGCTGGTCGCACTGGTCTGCGCCGGCCTGCTGGGCTTTGCCATGTACCTGCAGATCGTCGAAGAGATGCAGCCCTGCCCGCTGTGCGTGATCCAGCGCTACATGTTCCTGCTGGTGGGCATCTTCGCGCTGATCGGCGCGGTGCTGCCGGCCTCGGCTCGCCGCCCGAGCGCGGCCCTGGGCCTGCTGGCCGCGCTCGGTGGCGCCGGTACGGCGATCTGGCATCTGTATGTGAAGGCGCATCCGGGCGTGTCCTGCACCACCGATCCGCTGGAAACCACCTTGAACCATCTGCCCATGGTCAAGCTGTGGCCGCCGATGTTTACGGCGGACGGCTTCTGCTCGGCCCCGTGGCCGCCGGTGCTGGGCCTGCAGATCCCGACCTGGTCGCTGATCTGGTTCGCGCTGCTGGCTATCGTGCTGGCGGTGCAAGCTTTCAAGCGCAGCCCGCGCACCACCATCTGGAAGTGATGCCAGCGCTCTCCAGCTACGCCGGCTGCACGCTGGCGACCGTGCTCAAGACGGCACCGCTGGAGCCGCTGGAGAACCGCATCCTGCTGTGCCACGCGCTACGCCTCACGCGCGTGCAATTGATCACCCAATCCGAACGGCGCCTGGATGCGGCCGAGTCGGAGCGACTGACCGCCCTCTACGCCCGCCGTTTGCGTGGCGAGCCGATCGCCTACATCGTCGGCTGGCGCGAATTCTATGGACTGGATTTGCGGGTCACGCCAGATGTGCTGATCCCGCGCCCCGATACCGAGCTGCTGGTGGAACTGGCCATGGAAAGATTGCCCCAGGCCGGCAGCCTGCTGGACATGGGCACCGGCTCGGGCGCCATCGCCATCGCCATCGCCCACACCAGGACGGACGCCGCCGTCACGGCGCTGGACGCCAGCGCGGCCGCACTGGCCATTGCCGGCGAGAACGCCAATACCCACCAGGTGCGGGTGCGCTTGCTGGAAAGCGACTGGTATGGCGCCCTCACCAGCGCCGACCAGTTCGACGTGATCGCCGCCAACCCACCCTACATCGTCGCTGGCGACCTGCACCTGTCCCAGGGCGACCTGCGTTTCGAACCGGTCGATGCGCTCACCGATCATGCCGATGGTCTCTCCGACCTGCGCGCCATCATCGATGGCGCCCCGGCCCACCTCAAGGCCGGCGGCTGGCTGCTGATGGAGCATGGCTACGACCAGGCCGCTGCGGTGCGCGCCCTGTTGGCCGGCACCGGCTTCAAGGACGTGCAAAGCTGGCGCGACCTGGCCGGCATCGAGCGCGTCAGCGGCGCGCGCCTGGGCTGACCTGCCTGATCGCCCAGGCGGTCGTTCAGGCCGCCTGCTTACCGCCTCCTTGCGGCGAAGGTGAACTTTCCTTCTGCAACTGGGCCAGCAGCGCGGCTTGCTTGTGCTGCGCCGTCTTGAGGTGACGTTCCTTGACATGACCATAGCCGCGGATCTCTTCCGGGATGCGCGCCACGGCGATGACCTGCTCCAGGTTCTCGGGCGTAAGCTGCGCCAGCAGCTGCGTCAGAGTGTGGCGATAGTCCGTGATCAGGGCGCGTTCCTGCCTGCGCTCCTGGGTATAGCCAAAGGGATCGAAGGCCGTGCCGCGCAGGAAGCGCAAGCGGGCCAGTACGCCAAAGGCCGGCATCATCCAGCTACCGAAGGATTGCTTGCGCAGATGTCCCTGCTCATCACGGCGGGCCAGCAGCGGCGGTGCCAGATGGAAGCGCAGCTTGTAATCGCCCTCGAACATGCCGGCGATCTTGGCGCGGAAGGCCGGGTCGGTGTGCAGGCGCGCCACTTCGTACTCATCCTTGTAGGCCATGAGCTTGAACAGGTAAGTGGCCACCGCACGACTCAACTTCAGGCCACGCCCCGCCTCGCCCAGCGCCGCTTCGCGCGCACGCACCTGCTCCACGAAGTCACGGTAGGTGCGACCGTAAGCGGCATTCTGGTAGTCGCTCAGGAAGGCTTCCCGGCGCTGCACCAGTTCCTCCAGCGTCGGCGTGCGCTTGAACGCGATCACCTGGGCCGTCATGCCGTTGCGGCCGGCAGCGGCCAGCACGAACTCCACATCATGGGCCGCCACCCGGCCCCAGGCGAAAGCTTGCCGGTTGAATTCCACCTGCAAGGCATTGAGCTCGATGGCCCGCAGCAGCGCGGCTTCCGACAAGGGGACCCAACCCTTCTGCCAGGCATAGCCCAGCATGAACATGTTGGTGGCAATGGCGTCGCCCATGAGGGCGGTGGCAATGCGTCCGGCATCGATGAGCGCCAGGTTGTCGCGCCCACAGGCCTTGGCAATCTCCCCTTCGCTGGAGGCGGTGGGGAATTGCCAGTCCGGATTGCGCACGAAGGCGGCCGTGGGCAGCTGGGTCGAATTGACTGCCGCGTGCGTGCGTCCCTCGCCCATGCGCGACAAGGCATCGCGATTGGCGGTGACGATCACGTCGCAGCCGATCACCAGGTCTGCCATGCCGGTCCCCACCCGGGTGGAGTAGATGTGATCGGGCGCTTCGGCCACCCGCACGTGCGACATCACCGGCCCGCCCTTTTGCGCCAGGCCGCTCATGTCCAGCACCGAACAGGCGCGCCCCTCCACGTGCGCAGCCATGGCGATGATCTGGCCGATGGTGATGACGCCGGTGCCGCCCACCCCGGTGACCAGGATGCCGTAAGGCTGGGCCAGGCCCGGCAGTATCGGCTCGGGTAGCGCGGGCAAGGCTGGACCCGTGGCGGCCTTGTTGCGTGCCGGCTTTTTCAGTTGTCCGCCCTCCACCGTCACGAAGCTGGGGCAGAAGCCATTGACGCAGGAATAATCCTTGTTGCAGGACGACTGGTTGATCTGGCGCTTGCGGCCGAACTCGGTCTCCAGCGGTTCCACCGAGAGGCAGTTCGATTGCACGCTGCAATCGCCGCAAGCTTCGCACACCGCCTCGTTGATGACAGCGCGCTTGGCCGGGTCGGGATAGGCATTGCGTTTGCGACGGCGGCGCTTTTCCGAGGCGCAGGTCTGGTCATAGATCATGGCCGATACGCCCGGCTGCTCGCGCAGTTCGCGCTGCACGGCATCGAGTTCGCTGCGGTGGCGGATGCTCACGCCCTCGGCCCAGCGCGTGCCGGTCGGATACTTGTCCGGCTCATCGGTGACCACGATGATGGGGCTCACGTTTTCGGCGGCGAGCTGGCGCGAGATCATGGCCGGGTCCAGCGGGCCATCGAACTCTTGGCCACCGGTCATGGCCACCGCATCGTTGTAGAGGATCTTGTAGGTGATATTGACCTTGGCCGCCACCGAGGCGCGTACTGCCAGCAGGCCGGAATGGAAATAGGTGCCATCGCCGAGATTGGCGAAGACGTGCTTTTCCGTCGTGAAGGGCGCCTGCCCGACCCAGGTCACACCCTCGCCCCCCATGTGGGTGAAGAGCTGGGTTTCGCGGTCCATCCAGGTCACCATGTAATGGCAACCGATACCGGCCAGGCCACGGCTGCCTTCCGGCAACTTGGTGGAGGTATTGTGCGGACAGCCTGAGCAGAAATGCGGCACGCGATCCTTGTTGGGATCGGGCTTGCTGCTGATGTTGAGGGCGGCTTCCTTGGCCTCCAGGTAGGCCACGCGAGTACGCACGCGCTGCTCCACCGGATGGCCGGCGAAGTAGCGCGAGATGCGGGTGGCGATGGCACGTGCGATCTGTGCCGGATTGAGTTCATAGGTGGCCGGCAACAACCAGTTGCCGTGGCCTTCGCGCTGCGAACCGCTCCATTCGCCGGTGTCATCGAACTTGCCCACCACGCGCGGACGTACATCGTCGCGCCAGTTGTAGAGTTCTTCCTTCAACTGGTATTCGAGGATCTGGCGCTTCTCTTCGACCACCAGGATTTCATCCAGACCTTGCGCAAATTCGCGCACGCCCTCGGCTTCCAGCGGCCAGGTCATGCCGACCTTGTAGAGCCGGATGCCGATGTCGGCGGCCACCTGTTCATCGATGCCCAGGTCTTCCAGCGCCTGGCGCGTATCGAGATAGGACTTGCCGGCGGTGATGATGCCGATGCGCGCACGCGGGCTATCCCAGATGATGCGGTTCAACTTGTTGGCGCGCGCATAGGCCAGCGCAGCGTACCACTTGTAGTTGATCATCCGCGCTTCCTGGCCCAGCACGGTGTCGGGCAGGCGGATGTTCAAGCCATCGGGAGGCAGTTCGAAGTCCTGCGGAATCTGGATTTTCACCCGCTCGGGATCGATCATCACCGACATGCCCGACTCCACCAGGTCGGTCACGCATTTCATCGCCACCCACAGGCCCGTATAGCGGCTCATGGCCCAGCCATGCAGACCATAGTCGAGATACTCCTGCACCGAGGACGGATAGAGCACCGGAATGCCGCAGGCCTTGAGGATGTGCTCGCTCTGATGCGCGGCGGTGGAGGACTTGGCGGCATGGTCGTCGCCCGCAATGACCAGCACCCCACCATGTTGGGAGGTACCGGCCATGTTGGCGTGCTTGAACACATCGCCGCAGCGGTCCACGCCCGGGCCTTTGCCATACCACAGCGAAAAGACGCCATCGTATTGCGCGCCCGGGAACAGATTGACCTGCTGCGTGCCCCACACGCTGGTGGCGGCCAGGTCTTCATTCATGCCGGGGTGGAACTTGATCTGCTTGGCTTGCAGGTATTGGCGCGCCTTCTCGGCGGTCTGGTCCACCGAACCGAGGGGTGAGCCGCGATAGCCGGTGATGAAGCCAGCCGTATTCAAGCCGGCGCGTTCATCGTATTGCCGCTGCAGCATCGGCAGGCGGATCAGCGCCTGGATGCCGGTCATGAAGACACGGCCGCGCTCCAGCGCAAATTTGTCGTCCAGCGATACATCGTCCAGCAGCAGGCGCTGCCCGGCGGGTAGGGGTGCGTTCATGTGGTCTCCGTGCCAAAAATCTTGTTTTTGCCTGCACATGCGTCCCGTCAGCCATTCTGTCGGGATATGGAAACACCTCAGCCTTGTGGGCCGGGTTTTCTTAAAGTTGTAGCCTCAAGTTAGCACAAGGGTGAGCGCCCGGCTACGCGCGCCGCAGCAGGGTTTCCGGCCAGTTTGGGGGGATCGGGAACAGTTTTGGCAAGTCCTGCGGCATTTAGGCCGGGACGAAGAAGAAAATGCCGGAAAGAGAAAAACAACAATATTTCCGGCTGAAAAAAAAGTCCTGGCGGTCTCTCAAGTGTTACAAGCACGACGCGAATGTAACAACCAGTAAAAGCCATTGGACCCGTTTTCTCGCTGACGTTTAATAGACCTCACTTGAACAGCGATTGATTGGTATCCGTTACTGTGCAAGGTTCCTCCCCTCTAGTGTTGAAAGCACCACTAGCTCGCGGATCCGGCCTCCCCCTGTCGGATCCGCTTTTTTTTATGCCAGTTCAGTTCTGCGCGAAAGGCTGGGGCCGGGGGGTGCTCGGCGTGGACGGTGGCAGGACCGGCAAGACGATGCGGGGCTGTTGACCGGTCAATGTCTTCAGGAAAGCTACCAGCTTGGCATTGTCTTGCGCACTGAGGTGCTTGCCGAGCTGGATGCGCGCCATGGTATCAACCGCCTCCGATAAGGTCGCGGCAGCGCCATCGTGGAAATAGGGATAGGTCAGTTCAACGTTACGCAAGGTGGGGACCTTGAAATTGAAACGGTCAGCATCCTGACCGGTCACCTCCATACGCCCCCGCGCCGGATTGAGCGTGACATACGACTCGACCAATCCCATCTTCTGGAAGGAACTGCCGCCCACCGCCGCGCCATGGTGGCAAGCCACGCAGCCCGCCGTCTTGAACAGCCTGTATCCCTCCAACTCGGTTTTCGTGAGTGCCTTGCGGTCACCCTTGAGCCATCGATCAAAGCGCGAATCGGGAGTCACCAGGGTCTCTTCGAAAGCGGCAATGGCCTGGGTGATTTCCTCGATGCCTAGCTTGTCATTGCCAAAGGCCTGCTTGAACGCCGCGACATAGCCCGGGATCGATTGCAATACATCGACGGCCAGCGCGTGCGAGAACGCCATCTCACCCGGGTTGGCGATGGGGCCACCAGCCTGCGCCTTGAGATCGGCAGCACGGCCATCCCAGAATTGCGCCACATTCAGCTTGGCATTCAACACCGTGGGTGCATTGATCGGCCCTTGCTGCCAGTTGTGGCCGATGGAGGTTTTCAGATTGTCGGTCCCGCCCATGGCCAGGTTATGGCAGGAATTACAGGAAATGAATCCAGATTTGGAGAGGCGGGGATCAAAAAACAGCTTCTTTCCCAGCTCGACCATGGCTGGATTGCTGATGCGGGCAGGCTGGATCGGGCTGATCGGCTCCTTCTCTGCGGCGCTGGCCGGGGTTAGCAGCGTAGCGCTGGCGACCAACAGCAGAGTCAAGAGGATGGACTTGCGTGACATGGCTGGCTCCTCGATATCGGTGAATGGAGCCATTCATTGTCCGCAGGCCAAGCGCAGCCCACTTGACCTGCATCACTGCTGACAGTGTCGGTCAGCTAGCTGACCAAGTATCTCGAATTTCTTCGGCGAGCCATCCGCCGAGGCCGGATCAGCTCAACGATTCGGCGGCAAGTTCGACTCTCCCGGCAGCAGGGTGCTGGCCGGCAAAGCTTCCTGCTGTTTCAACCGTTCGTAGATGGGCGTGAAATCCGGCGCGGTATCGTTGAACAGTTGCTCGAAATCGCGGATGACGAAGTAGGTTTCCTGATAGGTGTCGATCTTGTAGAGCGTGCGCATGATGCGCTCCACCTGGAAGGGAACGCGCCGCGGCTGGCTGCTGGAGAGGCAATACTCGACCTCGCCGCCGGACGACAGGATGCCGGCGCCATAGATGCGCAAGCCGGCCTCGCTCTGGATCAGGCCGAACTCGATGGTGTACCAGTACAGTCGCGCCAGGTAGGCCAGGCCATCGAGCTTCAAGGCCTTCAGCCCCCCTTTGCCATATTCCTGCAAGTGATTGGCAAAGACCGGGTTGAACAGCAGCGGCACATGACCAAAGAAATCGTGGAACAGGTCGGGCTCGACGATGTAGTCGAACTCGTGCTCCTCACGCAGCCACACCGTGACCGGGAAGCGGCGATTGGCCAGGTGTTCGAAGAAGGTGTGGTCCGGCACCAGGCCGGGCACCGCCACCAATTGCCAGCCAGTGGCCCGGTAGAGCGCTTCGGTGGTGCGGTCAAAGCGGGGGATGCCTTGCGCCACATCGAGGGCCTTGAGGCTGTCGATAAAGACATCACAGGCGCGGCCGGGAATGAGCCGGGCCTGGCGTTCGTAGAGACGCCGCCACAGCGCGTGCTGGGCCGGCGTATAGCCTTCCCAGTTCTGGGCCACCACGTAGTTGGCGTCGGCCTGGCTGTAGTCGCCGCGCAAGGCTCCGCTATCGGACTTGGTGGCGACGGTGGCGAAGAAATCGTCGGTATTGGGATTGGTGCTCATGGCAGCCCCGTGATCAAAGTGAGGCGCATATTATGCGCTCCCCTGCCGGGATGGTCATGTGCGCTTGCGCAAGACGCGCCTCAGGCCGGAGGCGGTGGAGGTGGCGGGGGTGGCGTGTCCTTCTTGCGGGCGCCGATGCCGGTCACGCGTGCGCCCCATTTGAGCAAGGCCTTGAAGTTGGCCTTGACGATGTAGTCCAGCATGGCGGCCTGCTCTTCCAGGGCTTCCTGGAAGACGGTGGCCGAATTGGCCGGCTTGATCTTGAGGTAGGCATCGGCCTCGCCATAGTCGCGATGGATTTCCATGCCGGCCTTCTTGGCAATGTGCATCATCACCTTGTTGGAAGAGAGGCAGTGCATGTACAACGTATCGACGTCGGCGTTGCGGCAATGCATGGCGGCCCGCATGAACAACCGCGTCCCTACCCCGAGTCCACGCGCAGCCGCACTGACGGAAACACCGAACTCGGCCACCACCGGCTTGATGGTGGCGCCACTGATGCGCGTGGCTTCCTTCGGCGCAAAAGCCAGGTGGCCCACACCCAGCAGGCGCAGACGGCGATCATAAACGCCGAAGACGGTATCGCGCTCGAAGTTGATGCCTTCCACGTAGCGCGTGACCATGTCATCGGAAAGCTTGGAGCCGAAGCGCAGCAGGCGGTCCTTTTCTTCCAGCGCCAGGAAATGGCGCAGCAGGTGGCGGCGCGAGCGCGGCGAGAGTGCCTTGACGAAGACGTGCGGTTTCTCGTGCTGCTCATGCTGCCCGCCCTGCTCAGGCGGCCTGCCGCGCAGGCGTTCGATCAAACCGGAAAGGGGATGGTGCATGGTGCGCTCCTCACTCCTGGGCCGGCCGCTGCTGTTGGACATAGGCCGCGACCTGCTCGGTACGCGCCGCCAGGATGGCCTCGGGAATGCGTTGCGGCTGTGTCTGCTGCTGGGCAATGGCGCCGGCATCGATCTGCTGCGCAGCCTGCAGCGCGCCTTCCAGATAAGCCGCCTGCGGGAAGGCTTGCTGTTCCAGCCCGGTACGGCCGCGATGGTCGCACTCGGAAGCGCGCAGCATATCGAGGAAGCGCTGCGGCTTGCGGAAGGCATCGCAGCGGGCAAAGAACTTCACCAGGGTATCGGGACGCATCTCGAAGGCGCGCCCCACATTGCCGTGCTCGCGGGCCGTCATCAGGGCCAGGTCGCGACATTCACCTGGCACCTTCAGGCGCGCACAGACCTGCTCGGCCAATCGTTCACTGCGCGCTTCATGGCCATGATGACGCGGCCATATCTCGGGGGGCGTGGTGCCCTTGCCGAGGTCATGCAGCAGCGCGGCAAAACGGATCGGCAAACTGAACTCCTGGGCGGCGGCCCAATCCACCACCAGCATCACATGCACGCCGGTATCGATTTCCGGGTGCCATTTTTCTGGCTGCGGCACACCCCACAGCGCCGCCAGTTCCGGCAGGATGCGCTGCAAGGCGCCACAACTGCGCAGCACCTCGAACATGCGCGAGGGCTTATGCTCCATCAAGCCGCGCGCCAGTTCCTGCCAGACGCGCTCGGGCACCAGGGCGTCGACTTCGCCCTCCTCGACCATGCGCTGCATGAGCGCATTGGTTTCCGGGGCCACCGTGAAATCGGCGAAGCGCGCCGCAAAACGCGCCACACGCAGGATACGCACCGGGTCTTCGACGAAGGCGTCCGACACATGGCGAAACACGCGCGCCTCAAGGTCGGCGCGACCGTGATAGGGATCGACCAGGGTGCCATCCTCATCCTGCGCAATGGCATTGATGGTCAGATCACGGCGCGCGAGATCGTCTTCCAGCGTCACATCAGGCGCGGCATGAAAGGCAAAGCCCTTGTAGCCGGGCGCGGTCTTGCGCTCGGTGCGGGCCAGGGCATATTCCTCGTGGGTGTCGGGATGCAGAAACACCGGAAAATCCTTGCCCACCGGACGGAAACCCAGCTCCAGCATGGCCTGCGGCGTGGCCCCCACCACCACGTGGTCGCGGTCCTTCACCGGCAGGCCCAGCAAGCCGTCGCGCACTGCGCCGCCGACGGTGTAGGTCTTCATCGGCATGGCCTCACTTGTGGCCCGGAAGGATTTCCTTCTCGGCCAGTGCTTCGGCAATCCAGCGCGCCACCGCCGGGTGCTGGCGCACGCGCTCGGCATAGGCTTGCAGGGCCGGCGCCAGCGGCACCTGGTAGCTCACGAAACGCATCACCACCGGTGCATAGAAGGCATCGGCAATGGAGAAATCGCCGAAGAGGAATTCATGATGGCCGAATTGCGAGAGGCACTCTTCCCAGATCTCGCACACCCGCGCGATATCGGCTTGTGCGTCGGCGGTGCGCCCCTTGCCGGGGTAGCGGCCACGGATATCCATGCTCATGGCCGTGCGCAGGCCGGTGAAACCGGAGTGCATCTCGGCACAGATGCTGCGCGCGATGGCGCGGGCATCGGTGCGGGCCGGCCACAGGTGGCGATCGGGGAATTGCTCGGCCAGATATTCGCAGATGGAGAGCGAATCCCAGATGGCGATGTCGCCATCGAGCAGCACCGGCACGCGGCCCGAGCCGGTGTAGCGGGCGATCTCGCCGGCGGTCTCGGGCTGGTCCAGCAGGACGCGCACTTCCTTGAAAGGAAGGTCGAACGCCACCATCACCACCCACGGGCGCATCGACCAGGACGAGTAATTCTTGTTGGCGATGACCAGCGTGGGCATGTGACGACCAGCTTTTTGCAGCGTTTCGGACAATACCTGGTCCAGTTCTGTATCTTGCATGTGAGCTCGTTTCTCGAAGATCAAGGACGCGACGACTGAACCATTCAGCGTCGCGCGGTGCTGCGGAAAAAGTCGAATTGCTGTTGCGGGCTGCGCGCGGCGAGATAGGTCGGAACCACCTCTTCCAGCGCGCGCGGCGTGAGTTGCAGCTCGGGCGCGATGGGACCATGCAGCACATTGTCCACCCGCATCGAAGCCACGTTGTCGCGGCTCATCAGCTTGCCCGGCAGGTGTTCCAGCACAAAGGCCTGCAGCCGTCCCAGCGCGTCAGGCAAACCGATGATGGGGCGCGGATGGCCGCAGTACCAGCCCGACAGCCGCACCAGTTCGCGCAAGGTATATTGTTTCGGCCCGCCCAGTTCGAACACCTTGCCACCCAGGCGCGGCAGGTGCAGGGCCGCCATGAAGGCTTGTGCCACATCGCCCACATAGACCGGCTGGAAACGCGCATCAGGGCTGCCCAGCGGGATGATGGGGAACGCGCGGTTCAAGCCGGCGAACATGTTGATGAAGTTATCTCCCTCGCCGAACACCACCGAGGGTCGGAAGATGGCCACGTCCAGGGTGGGAGCGGACAAGGCTTCCCGCTCGCCCGCCGCCTTGGAGCGCAGGTACATCGACGGCCCTTGCGCATCGGCGCATAGCGCGCTCATGTGCAAGTAGCGCGGCACGCCCTGCTGCACGCAGGCGGCCACGATGCGGCGCGGCAGTAGCACGTGCTGGCGCTCGAAATCCGGGCCATAGGGGGCGCCGCCGCGCGCCGGGCGCGACTGCAGGATACCCACCAGGTTGATGACCACGTCGGCCTCGGCCACCAGGCGCGCCAGCACGGCATCGTCATGGATGTTGGCCTCGACCACACCCACCACGGGCGAGACCAGCAAGTGCTTGGCGCGCTCGTAACGGCGCGTGGGAACCATGACGCGATAGCCGGTACTACGGCCCAGCAACTCGATCAAACGGGTACCGATGAAGCCGGAACCGCCGATGACGAGGATCTTCTTGACTGCCATTTGTCACTCTCCGATTTCCTGTTGGCCGCCCACTGTAGTGGGCGGCGCGGGCGATGGGATCAGGGCAGGTCGGTGGCGACGTTGGAATTGGGGGCCACCGTGCCCATGCGTTGCTTCAGTGATTGCGGGCGGTTCTCGAACATGGCCGCATAGTAAGTGGCATTGGACATGACGTTCTTGACATAGCCCCGGGTTTCGTTGAAAGGAATGATCTCGGCGAAGATCGCGCCCTCCACCGGTCGCGGCAAGGTCGCGCGCCAGGTGCGCGGACGCCCCGGGCCGGCGTGTAGCCGGCCGTGGCCAGGGTTCGGAACCTCCAGG
>NZ_BADI01000657.1:0-9530 GCF_000333555.1 Herbaspirillum sp. B65
AAATAGCGACCGATCCGTCGCTAATTTAAGTAAGCCTCAAGAAATGCCCCCTCGTTATCACGATAAGCGAGGGGCGAACCACCTTCCCTCCCTCGGGGAGAAAATTTGATCCATCACCGCCCTGCGCGTGGCTGATGTGATTCAGATTCGCAGCACGAGGGGTCCGTATCGTTTGTTCCGGCTGGACCAAGCAGACCTGATCGGCGCCTGCTCGGCTTGGGACGGCGATTTGAAGTCACATCAACGCTGTTGAATTCAATGGAGATTTTCTTATGGAAAAGACAGGTCTGTATTTGCTCAAGCTGAGCTTCACTCCCGAAAAAGGCATGACTGGAGCAGGCTCCATGACGCTGGCCGTCACGGTCAATGCCTCCACCGGCGCTCTGCACGGCCAGGCACATGGCTCCATCCTGGAAGGCACGCAGCACTCCCCGACCTTCACCGCCCCGGCTACCGGCGCCATGCATAGCACTGGCTTTGGCCACATCACACGCGTCGGCGCCGTTCATGGCGAGGCTGCTGTGTCCGTCGCCCCGCCGGCGATCGGCACCTACCTCGCTCCGTTCTCCGCTAGCTTCGGCTTGGGTGCAGACTGGACTGGCCAAGGCCAATTCACTGTAGGTACCCATACCTACAAGTGTGATGTGAAGATAGTGGATGGCGCTGTTGCATAAATCCTGAACAGGGCGAGGCTCCCCTCTCCCCAAACGGATTTACACCACAGCCACCGTGCACCGACGGCCCTGCATACTGAAGCGGTTCAAGATGGCAGCACGCACTTGCAGCTCTGCCACTTGACCATCGGAACGCCGGGCCGTCATCCTTTCACCCAACGCATCTCGGGATCGCGCTCCTTCTTTGTACTATTGGTCGAACTCGGCGCAGCGCTCATCGCTGCGCCAGCGCCAGCCTGACACCCAGAGCGACAAAGGCAGCGGCAAAACTGCGGCGCAACCAAAGCATTGCTCTGTGACTACGCAGAACACGGTCGCGCACGGCAGCAGCGAACCATCCGTAGAGGGCGAAGATCGCCAGGGTCATGGCCATGAACACCAGCGACATGGACAGCATGGACCACATGGGAGAGATATCGTCGCTACGGATGAACTGCGGCAGAAAAGCGAGGAAAAAGATCGAGAGCTTTGGGTTGAGAAAGTTGACCAGCACCGCATTCTGGATGATCTCGTAATAGGTCTGCGGCCGCTGCACGCGCTCGACGCTCAGCAGATTCTTTTCCTTCATGACCAACCAGGCCATGCGAAGCAAATACAGTACGCCCGCATACTGGATCAACTCGAAACAGAAGGGGCTACTGTGCAAGACCGTGGCCAGCCCGGTGATGGCCAGCAACATGTGGGGAATGATACCCAGGGTGCAGCCCGTTGCCGCCACCATGGCCGCCCGCGTGCCATGGGAAAGCCCGGCGTTCAAGGTCACCAGCGCCCCGGTTCCAGGAGAAGCCACGACGATGAGCGATGTGATCAGGAATTCCGTGTGCATACCAGCGCCTCCCAAGGTAGATGAAGGCTGCTGCGGGCGATGGCCGGCAGCAGCCCGTGGAAGGATCATGATGACCTGCACGCACGGCCAAGTCTTGAAAGGAATTGCAGGCCTTGCCGAGCGCCTGATACCGCCCTTGCATAGGCCCCCTGGCGACAGCCCGGAAGCTGCGGACGAAATGACGTGTCATGTGACTCTGATCGGCAAAGCCCGCAGAGGTTGCACCATCCCGCAAGCTGCAACCCTGCCGGATCATCTGCCGCGCTAGATGGATGCGTCTTTGCACGATGTAGGCATGAGGGGTCAGTCCAGTGGCGCGGTCGAAATGCCGGATGAATTGAAACCCGGCTGAGATCCGCCTCGCGAGCCAGTTCGACCAGCGTCCAGCCATGGGCAGGCTGTTCATCGATCCAGGATTTGGCCCGCGTGATGGCCCTCAAGTCTGCGTAACCTGGCTTGGGACAAGCCGGCCGTAAGAGGGCCTGGAGCAGCAACAGCAGGCTTTCATCGCCTGGCAAAGTCCAATCTGAGGAGGATCGGGTGACGGCCTGGACATGGTGCCGAAAAATCCTGGTCAGCGCGGGATCGCGTCTGCGTGGTTGCGGGAACTCCATGCACGTACGAGGGCCGGTTTCGTTCAGATCGGCGACAGTCGCTTGCACCACTGCCACGTCAAGATAGAGCATCTGCCATGCGCGGCCCCCCTCTCCCAGAGGGGTACCGTCATGCACTTCTTCCGGGTTGACTGTGATGATATCGCCCGCGGTAGCTTCCACCACGCCACATTGACTCGCCGATTTCTGAGCACCCCGCAAGATGAGTCCCACACCGAACTGCTCATGGGTGTGCTTGCCAAAATGGTGGTCGGTGTCCGCAAACACCATCTGCATGTCCTGTCTGGCGCACGTCAGAATTCTGAATGGAGCTTCCTGCAAGAAGGCCTCTCATGCACAGAGAAGAAAATGGGAAGAGAATTATTTTAGTTTTCCGCCGAAAACCTTAGCAAACATTCTCTTCAAGCAACGAATCGAGAGCTCTTGGCGAACGCCCTGCCGCAAGCGCCCTTGCCAATGCAAAGCCGCGATTGAAACCGGGGCCTTGCATGACGCGAGGCAGCGTGGGAGCGTCAGCGCTCCACTTCACATACTTTCCGGTCATTCTCATAAAACACCACCGGCCCCGTGGTGAACCGTTCCTTGGGAATGGACACCATCAAGTAATCCTTGATGCGATAGGATGCGCCGGACGCTGGAGCACGATAGAGGTAGTTCAGGCGCAATGTCCCGTCGCGCAGGCGCACCGACAGGGGTGTGAAGACATGCGGACGTTCGGCGGCATCGGGGGCGCTCATGGTGCGGGCCACCACCAGGTATTGCTTGCGTTCGAAATGATCGGGCGAGGGGCCGAAGGGGCGCTTGTCGTCCATGACCGGAGCCGGCAGCATCCAGTGGTCCCATTCGGCACGACTGCGGATCAGGGCGCAGAAGACCGGCTGGCGCTGCTCATCCCAGTTCCTCAGGAAGCCCTGGTAAGAACCGCTCAGGATGGTCTTGTACGGCACCACCGTCGGATCTTCCGCTTCGGTCCACGGCATCATGGAACAGCCGGCCATGGTCGCCAGCATCGTGCCACCCAACACCCACTGCATGGTACCCCTGATCATCTTGCGCATTCGTTTTCCCCAAGAAGCTTAGCATTTAATCATGTCTTGCCCATTGCTGGCGAGATTTCCTTGCATCTCTGCCCAAGTCCCGCCTCGCAGGCCCCATGTGCGCTGCTGCTCAGAGCCTGCCGCGCGCCATTGGTTCAGCCTGCTACTCGTCGTTACCTTTGTAGAGGCAGGTACGGGATTTGCGTGATAATGCGAGGTCTGGAAGGCGGCCACATCGGCGCGATGACATGTCGCACCACCTGCTGGGGATAGCCTCGGCACCCGCCTCCCCTGTTTCCGCCATTTTTGAAGGATCGTTTCCATGAGCTCAGCAGTCATTTCCTCATCCGCCAGCGGCATCGCACTGGACGGCTTCATCGCCGCCATGCCGAAAACCGAACTGCACCTGCACATCGAAGGCACGCTGGAACCCGAGCTGATGTTCGCCCTGGCCCAGCGCAACGGTGTCGCGCTGCCCTACGCCTCGGTGGAAGAGTTGCGCGCCGCCTACAACTTCAGCGATCTGCAATCCTTTCTCGACCTGTATTACGCCGGCGCCAACGTGCTGCGCACCGAACAGGACTTCTACGACATGACGGCCGCCTACATTGCCCGCGCCCAAGCCGATAACGTGCGTCATGCCGAAATCTTCTTCGACCCGCAGACCCACACCGAACGCGGTATTGCGATGGCCACCGTGTTCGCCGGCATCGCCCGCGCCCTGCGCGATGCGCGCCGCCGCGACGGCTTTGGCAGCGTCATGATCATGTCCTTCCTGCGCCACCTGTCCGAAGAAGACGCCTTTGCCACCCTGGAAGCGGCACTGCCGCTGCGCGAACAATATGCCGACCTGTGGCTGGGTATCGGCCTGGACTCTTCCGAGCGCGGCAACCCGCCGGAAAAATTCGAACGCGTCTATGCCCGCTGCCGCGAACTGGGCTTCCGCCTGGTGGCCCATGCCGGTGAAGAAGGCCCGGCCGCCTACGTCATCGGTGCGCTGGACGTACTGCACGTGGAACGCATCGACCATGGCGTACGCAGCGAGGAAGACCCGGCCCTGATGCAGCGCCTGGCACAGCAGCGCACGCCGCTGACGGTGTGCCCGCTGTCGAACCTGAAACTGTGCGTGGTCAAGGACATGGCCGAGCACAACCTGGCGCGCCTGCTGCAAGCCGGCCTGGCGGTGACCGTCAATTCCGACGATCCGGCCTACTTCGGTGGCTATATGAATGCCAACTACCAGGCCGTGGCCCGTTCACTGAACCTCTCGCGCGAGCAGGTGCTGCAACTGGCGCGTAATGGCATCGATGCCTGCTTCCTCAGCGATGAAGACAAAGCCACGCTGCATCAGGAACTGGAACAGTACGCCGCTGCGCACTGATTGCCCCGTCCTGCATCGCACCGTCCGCCCGGCCTCGTGCCGGGCGTTTTTGTCTGGACTCCGGTCAAGCACGCTTCTTGCATAGGTGTTCAGCGGGATTGGCGACGCTGCTGTACACAAATTGTCGTATCCAGCCGACGCCCACCCCCTTCGTTTTTGCCGCAATCCCGGCATAAATTGACAACAATTTTGGAAGCAGAGATTACGCTATGCAGCATCAATTCCACCATTGGCCCGCGGGGCAGGAAAGGGAAACAGCGCTGCGTCGCAGCATCGAAATTCGGACCATTGGCGACCCAAAGAAGGACACACTCTTTTCTTTTTGGTGCAGAATGAGCCCCATTTTGTTGCAAATTATTTCCAAGATTGTTGACGATCCATGCGCCTCGTTGTTGACCGGCAAGCCCCTCCAGAGATCAACCCCAGCCAGAGCACGAGCATCATGAACAAAGCCAACAAGACTGCCCGCTCCCCCGCCGTCCCTGCGCGCGCCACTGCGCGCGAGCGTGAAAGCACCGGAGCGGTCGAGGAAAGGATGTACCAGGACATCTACGACGCGATCATGGAACATCGCCTGCCGCCGCGTACCAAGCTGACCGAGCAGACCCTGTGCCAGATCTACGACACGGCCCGCCACACGGTGCGCAAGGTGCTGTCGCGCCTGGCCTCGGAGGGCATGGTGGACCTGGAAGCCAATCGTGGCGCCTTCATCGCCAGCCCCTCGCACACCGAGGTGCGCGATATGTTCGAGCTGCGCAACATCCTCGAACATGCGGTACTGGAAAAGGTTGGACGCCAGGCCGGCACGCGCCAGATCGCCAGCCTGCGGCGCATGGTGGAAGAAGAAAGAGACTGTTACCTCAACGGCGACCGGCCGCGCTGGATCAGGCTTTCCGCCCAGTTCCACCTGGCGCTGGCGGAACTGACCGGCAATGCCCTGCTGGTGGAAACCCTGCGCAAGCTGGTCTCGCGCACCACGCTGATGATTGCCAAAACGGAGGCGCCAGGCCACAACGCCTGCTCCTTCGACGAACACGAGACCGTGCTGGAAGCCCTGGAAAAAGGCGACATCGAAGCCGCCCAGGAGCATATGGCACACCACTTGCATTTGTGCGAGGACCGGGTACGGCCGGATGCGGATGATCAATTCGATCTGCGCGCCGTACTGGGCAAGGGACTGTAACCCACGGGCCGGCGCGCAACACTAACTTTTGACATGACGAAAAGTTAGGAAATTGGAAGAAAGAACTTAGAACTCATTTCATCAATAGGCGTGAGATGCGTTCTAAAAAAGGGCCACGTCGCGCGGCTCATGACAGTAATGACCGTGTGACCACCACTATGCCGACAAGAGCATACAGGAAGTCCATCGAACTGCCCGGCCATCGCCGGGCGTGATTCGTTCCCTCAAAGCTTTCTCTCTGATGGAGATCCGCATGACGACCGACTCTTCCCCCGCAGCCAGCAGCTACCACAGCGGCGCCGACGATGCGCGCCTGACCAATGAAGACCTCGCCCCGCTGAAGAAGCAGACCTGGGGTTCCTACAACATCTTTGCCTTCTGGATGTCCGACGTCCACAGCGTGGGCGGCTACGTGTTCGCCGGCAGCCTGTTCGCGCTGGGCCTGACCAGTTGGCAGGTGCTCATCTCGCTGCTG
The DNA here is from genome assembly GCF_000333555.1 of Herbaspirillum sp. B65. NCBI lineage: Bacteria > Pseudomonadati > Pseudomonadota > Betaproteobacteria > Burkholderiales > Oxalobacteraceae > Herbaspirillum > Herbaspirillum sp. B65. The sequence continues at coordinate 6,191 of NZ_BADI01000657.1, forward strand.
ATCGGCATCAGCATCGTCTATCTGCTATGCAACCTGGTGGCGCGTCCCAGCCAGGCGCATGGTGTGCCCTATCCGGTGATGAGCCGGCTGTCCTTCGGCGTCTTGGGCGCCAACGTGCCGGCCATGATCCGCGGCCTGATCGCCGTGGCCTGGTACGGCATCCAGACCTACCTGGCCTCGGCCGCCTTCGTGGTGGTGGTGCTGAAATTCTTCCCCGAACTCAAACCCTATGCCGACGTCCACGTCCATTCCTTCGCCGGCCTTTCGGCGCTGGGCTGGGGCGGCTTCCTGCTGCTGTGGGTGATGCAGGCGCTGGTGTTCTGGAACGGCATGGAAACCATCAAGAAGTTCATCGACTTCGCCGGCCCCGCCGTCTATGTGGTGATGTTCATCCTGGCCGGCTGGATGATCTACAAGGCTGGCTGGCAAAACGTCGGCCTGAACCTGGGCGAGATCAAGTACAGCGGCTGGGCGGCGGTGTCGGTGATGATCACGGCCATCTCGCTGGTGGTCTCCTACTTCTCCGGGCCGATGCTCAACTTCGGCGACTTCTCCCGCTACTGCCATACCTTCGCCGATGTGAAGCGCGGTAACTTCTGGGGCCTTCCTGTCAACTTCCTGGCCTTCTCGATTGTCACCGTAGTGACGACTTCTGCCACCATCGCCGTCTTCGGCGAACTCATCACCGACCCGGTGGAAACCGTCTCCCGCATCGATAGCACCACCGCGGCCGTGATCGGCGCGCTGACCTTCCTGGTCGCTACCATCGGCATCAACATCGTCGCCAATTTCGTCTCGGCCGCGTTCGACTTCTCCAACCTCTCGCCCAGCCGCATCAGCTGGCGCGCCGGCGGCATGATCGCCGCCACGGCCTCGATCTTCATTACGCCCTGGAACCTGTTCGGCAATCCCGAAGTGATCCACTACACGCTGGACGTGCTGGGTGGCTTCATCGGCCCGCTGTACGGCATCCTGCTGGCCGACTACTACCTGGTCAAACAACGCCAGGTCAAGGTCGAGGATCTCTACACCCTGCGTCCCGAAGGCCGCTACTGGTACACCAATGGCGTCAACCGCGACGCGGTCAAGGCCCTGATCCTGGCCGCCGCCGTCTGCGTGGCCTGCGTGATGCTGCCGCAACTGCGCAAGGCGGCCGACTTTTCGTGGTTCATCGGCGCTGCTCTGGGCGCGGTGTTCTACCTGATGTTCGTGCGCAAGCGTTAAGCACTCACGCAAAGAAACAGAGTCACCAAGGAAATCCCATGCGCATCAAGCTGATCAATCCCAACACCACCATGAGCATGACGGCGGCCATGACCGCCTGCGCCCGCACGGTGGCCGCGCCCGGCACCGAGATCACGGGCGTCAGTCCGCAGATGGGCCCAGCCTCCATCGAAAGCCATTACGACGAAGCGCTGGCCGTCCCCGGCCTGCTACAGGAAATCGACCAAGGCGAGCGTGACGGATACGACGCCTACGTCATCGCCTGCTTCGGCGACCCGGGCTTGGCGGCGGCACGCGAACTGGCCCGTGGCCCGGTGATCGGGATTGCCGAAGCTGCCATGCACATGGCCAGCCTGATCGCCCCCGCCTTCTCGGTCGTCACCACGCTGGGCCGCACCAGCGGCATGGCCTGGCATCTGGCCGAACGTTACGGAATGCAGCGTTTCTGCCGCAACGTGCGCGCCTGCGAGATTGCCGTACTGGAACTGGAAAACCCCGCCTCCGACGCCCGCGCGCGCATCACCGAAGAATGCCGTCGCGCGCTGGCCGAGGATGACGCCCAAGCCATCGTCCTGGGGTGTGCCGGCATGGCTGAGCTGTGCGCGGCCATCGGGCGCGACATCGGCGCGCCGGTCATCGACGGCGTCACTGCCGCCGTGAAACTGGCAGAATCACTGGTGGCGCTGGGCCTGGGCACGGCCAAGCGTGGCGAGTGGGCGCAGCCCTTGCCCAAGGCTTATCATGGCTTGTTGAGCGGCTTTGCACGCTCCTGATACCGGATTTCCAAGGCAGCGCTGCTGGTGGCGCTGCGATTCTCTTTCTTGACAGCTCATCGAAGATCTTATGTCACAGCAATCCACCTATCCCCGCGACCTGGCCGGCTATGGCCGCAACCCGCCGCACGCGCGCTGGCCTGGCCAGGCGCGCGTGGCGCTGCAATTCGTGCTGAACTATGAAGAAGGCGGCGAGAATTGCGTGCTGCACGGCGATGCGGCCTCCGAACAATTCCTCTCCGAGATCGTCGGTGCGGCGGCTTATCCGGCGCGGCACATGTCGATGGAGTCGATCTATGAATATGGCTCGCGGGTAGGCGTGTGGCGCATTTTGCGCGAGTTCGAGAAGCGCGGTCTGCCGATGACGGTGTTTGGCATCGCCATGGCCTTGCAGCGTTCACCGGATGTGACGCAGGCTTTCCTGGATCTGGGGCATGAGATTGCGTGCCATGGTTTGCGCTGGATCCATTACCAGAACATCGATATCGAGACCGAGCGTGCGCATATGCGTGAGGCGGTGCAGATTTTCCGGGAGCTGACGGGGAGCGCGCCGTTGGGCTGGTATACGGGGCGGGATTCGCCCAATACGCGGCAGCTGGTGGTGGAGCATGGAGGCTTTGCCTATGACTCGGATTATTACGGGGATGACCTGCCGTTCTGGACGGAGGTCGAGACCGGTGATGGGGTGAAGGCGCCGCATCTGGTGGTGCCTTATACGTTGGATTCGAACGATATGCGGTTTGCGACGCCACAGGGGTTCAATACCAGTGAGCATTTCTATCAGTATCTGAAGGATAGCTTCGATGTGCTCTATGAGGAGGGCGAGGAAGCGCCGAAGATGCTTTCCATCGGGATGCATTGCCGCTTGCTGGGACGGCCGGGGCGGTTCCGGGCCTTGCAGCGATTCCTTGACTATGTGCAGTCGCATGACAAGGTCTGGATTTGCCGGCGGATTGATATTGCCGAGCATTGGAAGAAGACGCATCCTTTTGCGGAGCGCTGAACACTAAGGGTTTTGGTTGTTGATACTTAGTTTTCTGTTTTTTTTAAATAAATAATACCGCCTTGGTTTTTTTGGGGCGGTATTTTTGGTTTTAGGTTTTGGGTAGTCTGCACGGAAAACTTATGTGCGCTCTAGCTTAATTGTGTTCTTTCTCCGGTCGAAGCGGAGCGCCGGGGGCGGCCCGGCAGCCGCTCACTTTTCTTGTCTCGCCAAGAAAAGTAAGCAAAAGAAGGCGACCGCTACTACCCCGCCCTCCTTCGGAGGGTCCCCGCGTCAGTGCACATCAAAACGGGAAAAATAGAGTCGCTTCGCTCCGACTATTTTTCTGATCCGTTTTGAT
>NZ_BADI01000656.1:0-21849 GCF_000333555.1 Herbaspirillum sp. B65
CCTGGCCTCCCCATCGGCCGCTTCAGGATCTCCTGAGCATCAGTGGCTTGCGCCGTTGACGAACCTGACCTCCACCCGGCGATTGCGTTCGTCACTGGCGGCCAATCCCGGCAGCGGTTGTGAATCGCCATAGCCGGCCACGATCACGCGGCGCGCCGCTTGCGGGGCGCTGTGGCCGACCAGCAGCAGACGTGCTTCACGGGCGCGAGCGGCAGAGAGCGTGAAATTGTCGTCATAGACGGTGCAATAGGCACGCACGTCGGTGACCGGCGCCTTGACCGGCTTGTCATCGGTGTGCCCTTCCACATAGATGCGACCGGCCGGGTTGCGGGTCAGGTAGTCAGCGATACGCTCCTCGACCTGGGCGAAGGCCGCGCGTGCTTCCGGTTCGATGCAGGCACTGCCACGGCGGAAAGCGCCTTCCTTCAAGGTGATCTTGCCGGCCTCGGTATCGACGGCGACCAGGTTGGCAGCACCCTGCTGCGTAAAGACCGTCTGTACCTCTCGCAACACGACCGTCAACCCGGGACCGTCCGCTTCCCGGCGGGCCGTGCTTGTCGGTGCGGTCGCTGGTGCTGTCGTCGCTGCTGGCGCAGGCGGCGGCGGTACCGGCAGGGCTGCCTGCGGCCCCTGCGAGCCACCCGCACGGCTAGCGACCAATAGCACCATCAGTACCGCCGCCAGTGCTGCCATCAGGCCGCTGGCGGCCACCCAAGCATGGTCCGATTCCTTCATCGCCACCTCAGGAAGCACGCGCAGCGGTCTGCTGCAACGCATCCAGCAATTCGCCGTGGCGCAGGTGCGCGCGCTGGGCTTCGGCCTGTTGCGCCACCAGCAGGGCATTGCCGCTCTGGGTGATGGCCTCGACCAGACGCTGCTGCTGCTGGGCTTGCTGCTGTAACTGACGCTGCACGGCGGCGTCGGTGAGCGCCTGGAGCGTCGCCAGACTCCAGGCCAGGCGCGCCTGTTCATGTGGACGGACAGTGTTCCAACTCTTCAGGATCAGGAAGGCGAGCAGGCCCCAGACGGCGCTCTTGAATTGGCTGCCCAGTGCATCGATGACGGGCCCCAGCGCAGCTTGTGCATCAGGCACGCCCACTGCGCTCAAGGCCAGGCCCAGGCCGATGAAGGTGCCGAGCAGTCCCAGCATCAGCATCAGGCCGGGCAGCACGACGGCCCACCGTTCGGCGGCCGTGGCCACCGCCTGGCTCAGTTGTGCAGGAGTGGTGGTAAGAGGCAAGCTGGCCGGCTGGCCAGCGATGCGAATCAGGCGCGCCTGCCACTGCGCGGGTTGCGCCGTGCGTGCCAGCAGCAGCGGCAAGGCGATCACCGGGGCCAATGCCAGCAGCGCCAGCAAACATTGCAGGCCGCCATAGGCCGAGCCATCCCAGTGCGGCAAGAGAAAAGTCCACAAGGCCTTATCCATGCTGATCCGCCCCCGCAACCGTGTCGAACAAGTTCATCACTCCCCCTTCGTCTGTTGTCATGTTGATTGACGACCAGCCTGGAAGATTATCAGAAACACCACACAAAAGTTCATATACCGCCATCACGCGCCCGCGTCATGGGCCAAACATGGGGCAGGAACGTTCAGATCTTCATACCTTGCGCTTGCGGAGCGTTTCCACTGCGGCGACAATCCGGCCATGCGTCTGCCTCCCTTTTTCCACTCCTTGCTGCCCTCTGTCATGCTGGCGGCCCTGCTGGCCGGCTGTGCCAGCGATCCCTTGCGCCATGCCGATGCTATCTCCGCCAGGAGCGACCTGCAGCGCGAAGAAGTGCGCGGCGGTCGCTTCCTGCTGACCAGCTATGTCCACGCCAGGAAGCGCGCGCCGCTGCTGCGGGTCTATATCGAAGGCGATGGCCGCGCCTGGATCACGCGCAGCCAGTACTCGCTCGACCCCACTCCGATCACCGCCATGGGCCTGCGGCTGGCGGCCAACGATGGCGGGGATGTGGTGTACCTGGCGCGGCCCTGCCAGTTCACGCCGATGGCACGCAATCCCGATTGCCAACCCGCCTACTGGACCGGTCTGCGCTATGGTTCAGATGTGGTGACGTCCATGGATGAAGCCTTGAGCTACTATGTGGCGCGCCTGCAGCCCGACAGGCTGGAGCTGGTGGGTTACTCCGGGGGCGGTTCGATCGCGGTGTTGCTGGCGGCGCGCCGCAAGGACGTCAGCGCCATCCGCACCGTGGCCGGCAACCTCGACCACGTCGCCATGAACCGCTGGCACGAGGTGTCGCAGATGCCGCGTTCGCTCAATCCCATCGACTTCGCTGCGCAGGTGGCGCACATCCCGCAACTGCACGTGAGCGGTAGCGAAGACAAGGTCATCCCCACCGCCATCACCCGCACATTCGTAGCGCGCGCCGCGCCCTGCGCCGCGCTCAAGGTGGTGCCGGGCATGAAGCATGAAAGCGACTGGGGTGCGCTGTGGCCGGAGCTGCTGCAGGTGCCACTGCCTTGCGCGGCGAACTCCTCTGATATCAGAGGACAATAAAAAAGGGTAGCCACCGGGCTACCCTTTTTCAATCCTGCTCAATCCTGCCCTACCAGCATTTACAGCGCCATGTCAGCCGCTGCATTGGCCTTGGGCTTTTCCATGCTGCCATTGACCGCATCCTTGGCCGCCTTGGGAGCGATCACCGGCGGCGGGGCCAGTTGCAGCACCTCGGCGGTATAGGCCCATTCCTTGGCGACCTGATCCGGGTGGTCGTTCAACTTGATACCATAGCTGGGCACGATCTGGCGCACCTTCTGCTGCCATTCGGGCGTGGCCAGCTTGTCCTTGAAGACCTTCTGCAACACGCTCAGCATGATCGGTGCCGCCGTCGAGGCGCCCGGCGAAGCACCCAGCAGGCCAGCCATGCTGCCATCGGCCGACGCCACGATCTCGGTGCCCAGCTTCAACACGCCGCCCTTCTGGTCGTCACGCTTGATGATCTGCACGCGCTGGCCAGCTTGCCACAGGCGCCAGTCTTCCTTCTTGGCATTGGGGAAGTATTCCTTCAGGGCCGCAAAGCGCTGGTCGTCGGAGAGCATCAACTGGCCGGCCAGGTATTCCACCAGCGGGTATTCATCGATACCGACGCGGGCCATGGGCCAGACGTTGTGGGTGGTGGTGGCCGAGAACAAGTCCCACAGCGAGCCTTGCTTCAAGAACTTGGTCGAGAAGGTGGCGAAGGGGCCAAACAGGATGACGCGCTTGCCATCGAGCACACGGGTATCCAGGTGCGGCACCGACATCGGCGGCGCGCCCACGGAGGCCTTGCCATAGGCCTTGGCCAGGTGACGCTCGGCAATGGCCGGGTTGTCGGTAATGAGGAAGGAACCACCCACCGGGAAGGCGGCGTAATCACGCGCCTCGGGGATGCCGGACTTCTGCAGCAACTTCAGGGCGCCACCACCGGCACCGATGAAGACGAACTTGGCATCGGTCTCGGTGAGGCTGCCATCCTTGAGGTTCTTGTAGCTGATGCGCCAGGTGCCATCGGCATTGCGGGTGATGTCGCGCACTTCGCTGGAGAGCTTCAGGGCGAAGTTGGGACGGCTTTGCAGGTAGGCGGCAAACTGGCGGGTGATCTCGCCGAAGTTGACGTCGGTACCCAGCGGGCTCCAGGTGGCGGCCAGCTTCTGGTTGGGGTCGCGCCCTTCCATCATCAGCGGCACCCATTTCTTGATCTGCTCGTGGTCTTCCGAATACTGCATCCCGGCAAACAGCGGGCTGGCTTGCAGGGCTTGGTAGCGCTTCTTCAGGAAGGTCACGTTGTCCTCGCCCCAGATGAAGCTCATGTGCGGGGTGGAATTGATGAAGGAGCGCGGGTTCTTCAGCACGCCGTTCTTGACCTGCCAGGACCAGAACTGGCGCGAGATCTGGAAGGATTCATTGATCTCGACAGCCTTGGCGATCTGGACCTTGCCATCCTTGTCTTCGGGGGTGTAGTTCAGTTCGGCCAGCGCCGAGTGGCCGGTACCGGCATTGTTCCAGCCGTTGGAGCTTTCCTCGGCCACGCCATCGAGGCGCTCGACCATTTCCATGGTCCAGCCCGGTTCCAGCTCATTGAGCCAGACCGCCAGCGTGGTGCTCATGATGCCGCCGCCGACCAGCAGCACATCGACCTTCTTGATATCGGCCGCCTGCGAGGCGGGCGTCACGACTAGCGCAACTACGAATCCCAGCATGGCCAGGAAGGATTTTTTCAACATTGTCTAATCCGTTTGTGATGGAGAGAGGGCTGCCTCCCCGGCCAGGGCTGGGGAGTCGGACAACCGGTACGGGACGTTTCAGGCTGCACCTGCCGTGGAGGGCAAGTGCGGCGGGATGCATCACGGGCGTTGCCTGCGGGCAAAACGCCATCCGGGCGTGGCCGCGCGGGGCCACGACGCACGCGCCAGGTCTGCGCCTGGAGCCTGCTTGCCGGGTTCAACTGCCTGTCCGATTCCTTTCTCCGGCATTTGGGGAATGCCTGTATATCGTCTCCGTCAGAGCGGACCGGGATCGGGTCATGTCGAGGGGCGGCAGGGTACCATGAGCGGGAATATGCAGCGATTGCGGATATCCCTCATTCACGCCGGATCACAAGCCTGTTGCGCGCTAGGGAAATTCCCTATATCTGTGAGAGGATGCATGGCTGACAATGTCAACACATATTCGCCGTTCCTCACCGGGACGACTACAAGAATCATCAGGGGCCCCCATGCAGACCGTCATCAACAAGCCGGAAAATTTCGCGTCCTACGTCTACCATGACAAGGCCTTCGACTGCGCGACCGCCAAGATCCTGCCGGGGGAATATTTCTATACCGGGGAAGACATGATGATCGTCACCGTGCTCGGCTCCTGTGTCTCGGCCTGTCTGCGCGACCGCGTCAGCGGCGTGGGCGGCATGAACCACTTCATGCTGCCCGATGGCGGCGGCGAAGCCGACAGCCCGGTCTCGGCCTCGATGCGCTATGGCACCTATGCCATGGAAGTCCTGATCAACGACGTCCTGAAGGCCGGTGCCCGGCGCGAGAACCTGGAATGCAAGGTCTTCGGCGGCGGCGCTGTATTGCGCGGCATGACTGCGATGAACGTAGGCGAGCGCAATGCCGCCTTCGTCAAGAACTACCTGTCGGCGGAGAAGATCCGCGTGGTGGCCGAAGACCTCAACGATGTCTGGCCGCGCAAGGTGCATTTCTTCCCCCGTACCGGCAAGGTGCTGGTCAAGAAGATCAAGGATGCCGGCGCCGACCTGGTCAGCCGCGAGCGGGAATATGCGTCCAAGCTGCAGGCCAAGCCGGTGGGTGGGGAGATTGATCTGTTCTGAACTGGGAAATACGTTTACAAAAAAACGGAGCAGATTAAATCTGCTCCGTTTTTCTTTTCTTGACTGAATGAGCGATACAGCTCTGAGTCCATCAAGCCCTGAGTGTGGTCAGCCCCTGCTCCGCCAAGTCCTTCAGCCAACCCAGCCCGGCCGAAGTTGCCCCGGCGGGGTTGTACTCGCAACCGATCCAACCCTGGTAGCCCAGGGTATCGATGAGCTTCAACAGATACGGATAGTTCAGTTCGCCCACGTCCGGCTCATGACGCTCGGGCACGCCGGCGATCTGGATGTGACCGATGCCGGGCATGTCGCGCTTCAACTTCACGGCCACGTCGCCTTCGACGATCTGGCAGTGGTAGCAGTCGAATTGCACCTTCAGGTTGGGCGCACCCACTTCGGCGCAGATGGCTTGGGCATCATCCTGGCGGTTCAGGAAGAAGCCAGGGATGTTGCGGGTGTTGATCGGCTCGATCACCACGGTCAGGCCGGCGGCTTCGGCCTGGTGGGCGGCATATGAAAGATTGTCCAGGTACACCGCGCGATGGCGCGCGCGGTCTTGCCCCGGCTGGATCAGGCCGGCCATGACGTGAAGCGTCTTGTTACCAATCACCGAGGCATACTTCAGCGCGATGTCGATGCTGCGCTTGAATTCGTCTTCGCGGCCCGGCAGCGAAGCGATGCCGCGCTCACCAGCGGCCCAGTCGCCCGGTGGCGCGTTGAACAGGGCCTGGGTCAGGCCGTTGGCCTCCAGGCGCGACTTGATCTCTTCAGGCTGGTAGTCATAGGGGAACAGGAACTCGACGCCGGAGAAGCCATCCTTGGCGGCGGCGGCGAAGCGGTCCAGGAAATCGTGTTCCACGTACATCATGCTCAGGTTGGCGGCAAAATGCAGCATCGGGTTCTCCTTGGTAACGAAGGGTGCCAGTGTAGCGCGCACAGCGCACCAACACCGACGGTGCAAAAAACGTCAAAGCCCGCAGGCGGTGCGTGCGGGCTTTGAACCGGTAAAGGCCTTACTTGTTGACCACGCCGGGCTTGGTGGCCAGGGTGGCAATCGACCCCACCACCAGCATCACGGCCAGCATGTACATGCCGGTGGCGTTGTTGTGGGTGAGATCCTTGAGGTAACCGATCAGGTAGGGGCTGACGAAACCGGCCAGGTTGCCCACCGAGTTGATGGCGGCAATACCGACGGCAGCAGCCGCACCCGACAGGAACGCGGTCGGCAGCGACCAGAACAGCGGTGCGCAGGTCAGCACGCCGGCCGCGGCCAGCGACAGCGAGGCAATCGAGACAGCGGTGTTGTCGGCAAACAGGGCCGCACCGATGAAGCCTACGCCACCCATCAGGGCCGGTACCACCAGGTGCCAGCGACGTTCACGCATACGGTCGGCGCTGCGACCGATCAGGTTCATGGCAACGATGGCGCAGCCGAACGGAATGGCCGAGAGCAGACCGATTTCCAGGTTGCCCTTCACGCCGGTGGCCTTGACCAGGGTCGGCATCCACAGCGTGAGACCATATTGTCCCATGACAAAGGAGAAGTAGATCAGGCACATCAGCCAGACACGCGCATCCTTGACGATGGCGCCGAAGCCATGCTTGCTTTCCTTGCCGCGGGCGTCGCCGTTGATGTCGGCTTGCAGGCTGGCCTTTTCTTCGTCAGTCAACCACTTGGCGCTCTTGACGTCATTGTCCAGGTACAAGACGGTCGCCATACCGATCACGACGGCGGGAATGGCTTCGATCAGGAACATCCACTGCCAGCCTTCCAGGCCACCATTGTTGTGGAACGCATCCATGATCCAGCCCGACAGCGGGTTACCCAGGATGCCGGCCACCGGGATGCCGGACATGAAGACCGCGATCACCTTGGCGCGACGATGCGAAGGGAACCAGTAGGTCAGGTACAGGATGATGCCGGGATAGAAACCGGCTTCGGCCAGGCCCAGCAGGAAGCGCAGGATGTAGAACTGGGTGGCGTTCTGCACGAACATGAAGACCGCCGACAGGATGCCCCAGGTAATCATGATGCGGGCGATCCAGATGCGCGCGCCGACCTTGTGCATCAGGATGTTGCTGGGCACTTCAAACAGGAAGTAGCCGATGAAGAACAGGCCTGCGCCCAGGCCAAAGACCGTGTCGGAAAAGCCCAGGTCCTGCGACATCTGCAACTTGGCGAAGCCGACGTTGACGCGATCCAGGTAAGCGATCACGTAGCACAGCATCAGGAATGGCATGATGCGCCAGAAGACTTTCTTGTACAGCCCATCCTTGGATTTGTCATTGACGTCGAGGCCGACGCCGGTAGTGCTTGCGGTAGTCATGGTGTGTCATCTCCCTAAGAGTGTGGCGGCTGCAGAACAGCCGCCGGTTGCTTGGAGCCCGCGCGTTGACGGGCAATTTATGGATTCAATCGGACCATCCCCCCCCTTTGGAGGAGTGCCGATGGTCGGTATTGACTGGCCGGTCTGGTGCCGGCTTGGCTCCTGCTGGCGCCCACCACCTTCCATTGGGCGCAAGCAGGGCATGGCGGTCGCAGACGACCGCCACGAAGCGTTGTTGCAAAAGGGTTGCGAAGGCTGCCCGGGTCTTACCAGCGCGCCTTGAAGGTAGTGCGCAATTCCTGCAGAGCAGGTTCTTCCAGCGGCGTCGCCCGGCCACCGGCCAGGTGCCACAGCTTGGCGGTTTCTTCCAGCTCTTCCAGGGCGAACGCGGCCTTGGAGACCGAGCTCTCCCACACCACCGGGCCGAGACGTTCCAGCAGCACGCCGCGTACCTGAGTGGCGATCTTCGCTACCTGCTCGGCCACTTCGGGAGCACCGGGGCGGGCATAGCGGATCAGCGGGATGTGACCGACCTTCATCACGTAATACGGCGTGATCGGCGGCAGCACGTCCGCTTCGCTGTAGACGCCATTGATGGTCAGCGACACCAGATGGGTGGAATGCGTATGCACCACGGCGTGCATCTCGGGATTGTTGTCGTAGATGGCGCGATGCAGGACCAGGGTCTTGGAGGGCTTGTCGCCCGAGACCCATTCACCGGCCGCATCGACCTTGGCGATGGCGGCCGGATCGAGGAAGCCCAGACAGGCGTCGGTGGGCGTGATCAGCCAGCCATCATCCAGACGAGCGCTGATGTTGCCGGCCGAACCTACCGTGTAGCCGCGCTGATAGAGCGAGGCACCGATACGGCAGATCTCTTCGCGCAGTGCGCTTTCGTTGGTGGTGCGGCTCATGCTGTCTTCCCGTCGAGGTAGCGCAGGGCTTTATCGAAGAAATCGACGCTACCGAAATTGCCCGACTTCAGCGCCAGTGCGACTGGCTGCTCGTCCAGGGTGGCCGTGGCCGGCACGCCCGGATCAATCTGCGGGCCGATGCGCAGGGCGCGCACGTCCAGTGCCTGCACCACCGCGCCAGAGGTCTCGCCACCGGCCACCACGAACTGGCGCACGCCGCGTTGCTTGAGACCTGCGGCAATCGCAGCCAGCGCTTGCTCGACCAGATGGCCAGCCTTGGCCACGCCCAGTTCCTTCTGCACCGCCTTGACTTCATCGGGGGTGGCGGTGGCGTAGATCAGCACCGGTTCGTTCTTGATGCGTTCCTCGGCAAAGGCCAGTGCCTGCGCTACCACGTCCTCGCCACGAGCCAGGGCCAGCGGGTCGATGCGGAAGGATGGACGCTTGGCCTTCCATTCGGCCACCTGGGCATTGGTGGCCTTGGAGGCGGAACCGGCCAGCACCACCGACAGGCCATCGACCTTGGGCAGTTGCGCGGCTTGGCCGGCGGCCGTCAACAGACCGGCGCGACGGAAGTTCTCGGGCAGGCCCAGGGCCACGCCGGAACCACCGGTGATGAGTTTCAATTCAGCGCAGGCATCGCCCAGCGTGAACAAGTCTTTGTCCGATACCGCATCGGCGATGGCCATCTTCACGCCTTCATTACGCAGCGCGGTGAAGCGTTCTTGCGTGGCAGCAGCGCCGCGCGCCACGGTGTCGTAGCGCACCAGGCCGACCTTGGATTCAGTCTGGCGTTGCAGTACGCGCACCAGGTTGGCATCGGTCATGGGCGTGAGCGGATGGTTCTCCATGCCCGACTCGTTCAACAGCGTATCGGCCACGAACAGGTAACCGCGGTAAATGGTGCGACCGTTTTCCGGGAAGGCCGGGCAAGCGATGGTGAAGTCCACGCCCAGCTCCTGCATCAGCGCATCGGTGACCGGACCGATGTTGCCTTCGTCGGTGGAGTCGAAGGTGGAGCAATACTTGAAGAAGAACTGCGTGCAACCCTGCTGCTGCAACCAGCGCAGCGCCGCCAGCGATTGCTCGATGGCGTCAGCGGGAGCAATGGTGCGCGACTTCAGCGCGATCACCAGCGCATCGGCGGCGACGGCCGGCAGCTCGGCGGGTACGCCGATGGTCTGCACGGTGCGCATACCACCGCGCACCAGCATGTTGGCCAGGTCGGTGGCGCCGGTGAAGTCGTCGGCGATACAACCGAGCAGGGGACGGGATGGGGACATGTGGGACTCCTTATCGATACGGTCGCTGCGACTTACTTGGCCTTGGCCGGCGGCAGGTCGATGCCGGGGAAGATCTTGATGACGGCCGAATCGTCCTCGCCGCCATGGCCGGCGGTGGACGCCATCATGAACATCTGGTGGGCCGCCGCCGACAACGGCAGCGGGAACTTGCTGCGGCGGGCGGTATCGAGCACCAGGCCCAGGTCCTTGACGAAGATGTCCACGGCCGACAGCGGGGTGTAGTCACCGTTCAGGATGTGCGGCACGCGGTTCTCGAACATCCAGGAATTGCCGGCGCTGTGGGTGATGACGTCATACAGCGCATCCGCATTGACGCCTTCGCGCAGGCCCAGGGCCATCGCTTCGGCGGAAGCGGCGATGTGCACGCCGGCCAGCAGCTGGTTGATGATCTTGACCTTGGAGCCGATGCCATGCGCGTCGCCCAGGCGATAGACCTTGCCGGCCATACCGGCCAGCACGTCTTCGATCTTGGCATAGACCTCGGCGGGGCCGGAAGTCATCATGGTCATCTCGCCGGAAGCGGCGCGGGCGGCGCCCCCGGAGACTGGTGCGTCCAGCAGCAGCAAGCCCTTCTCGGCCAGGCGCTGGCCCAGTTCGATGGCGAAGTCGGGCGCCACGGTGGCGCTGGAGATGACCACGCTGCCCGGCTGCATCGCGCAGACGGCGCCGTTCTCGCCGAAGAGCACCGTCTCCGTCTGGGCGGCATTGACCACCAGGGTGATGACCACGTCCACCTTGCTGGCCAGTTCAGCCGGATTGGCACAGGCCACGCCACCGGCAGCGGCGAACTTGTCCAGGACTTCCTTGCGCACATCGCAGGCATGGACGTTGAAGCCGGCACGCAACAAAGAGCTGGCCACGCCATAACCCATGGCACCCAAACCGATCACACCTACATTCCTGGACATAATTGACTCCGTGTTGATGGCGCCGCTGCCGATGTCGGTGGGCAGTCCCTTGCGCCGGGTTGATGATGCAACGCCGGCTCTGGCCGGCGTTCGAACTTCAATAAAACATTTAAATCATTTAGATCATTTATATGATTTACAGCCGTTTGAACCTGGACCACCCCTGCTTCAGGACTGCCCCTGGCTCAGGCGTCTTGCCGCATTGAACATGTGCGTCTGCGCGGCATTGCGTGCGGCCATTTCATCGCTGGCACGGATAGCCGCGACGATGGCCTCATGCTCTTCGCGCACCTGGCGCGAGAAATCCTCATAACGCGCTTCATTGCCGCGCGTGATGGCGGTGGCGGCTTCCAGATACTGGGACAGGAATTCCAGCGTCTTGATGAAGTAGGGATTGCGCGTGGCTTGCGCCAGTGCGCGATGGAAGGCCACATCGGCCGCCACCCCATCCCCGCCTGCTGCCACATCCACACCGATCTGCGCCAGCGCCGCCTCGATGGCCTGCAAGTCCTCGTCGCTGCGGCGCTTGGCCGCCTGGGCCGCCACTTCGGCCTCGATGGCCCGACGCAACTCGACGATCTGCAACACCGCCTGGGGCGAGCTGACCTCGGTGTAATCGATGCGCAGCGGCTTGATGCCTGCCTGCTCGGTCACGAACACGCCACTGCCCTGGCGCGGCTCGACCACGCCCTCATGTTTCAAGCGTGCAATGGCCTCGCGCACCACCGTGCGACTCACACCGAACTGCTGTGCCAGCACCGCTTCCGTGGGAAGCTTGCTGCCGCGGGGAAAGGCGCCGGCGTCGATGTTTTCCAGCAATTGCCTGGCAACAGTGTCGCTGAGCGCCTGTGCGGGGATCTTCTGAAACATGGTGTCTCGCGGTCGTTTTAGTCAGGTTATCCGGTCATCATACAAATTTATTTTGAACGCGGCAATCCGATTTTTTCTCTTTACCCGGAGTAACACACTAGTTTAGCGAAGGATGTCAGAAGATAGCGAAATTTGGAGTGATATACGCGGCATTTCACCTTAGACATCAAGAATACGAATAAAGCCACCTATCGCTGCCACCTACTGCGCCCAGCGGCAGGCCGCTCTACAATCAGGGCTTTCCCGCTATGGATGCGCTGCAATGCCCTACGATCTTTCGGACAAGCTGGTGATCGGAATCTCCTCTCGTGCCCTGTTCGACCTGGAAGCCGAAAACGCCATCTACGATGAGCAAGGCGTGGATGCCTATGCCGAGTACCAGCGCGCCCACGAGAATGATCCGCTGCAACCGGGCACGGCCTTTCCCTTGGTCAAGGCGCTGCTGCGCTTGAATGACCTGATTGCCGAGCGGCGCCTGGTGGAGGTGGTGGTGATCTCGCGCAATACGCCCGACACTGGCCTGCGCGCCTTCAATGCCATCGCCGCCCACAAGCTCGACATCAGCCGTGCCGCCTTTACCGGTGGCGGCGCTACCGCACCCTACCTGCAAGCCTTCAAGATCGACCTGTTCCTCTCGCGTGATACCGGCGACGTGCAGGAAGCCATCGATGCCGGTGTCGCCGCTGCCCAGCTCTATGCCGCCCCGCTGGACTACAGCGCGCCGGACAACCAGATCCGCATCGCCTTCGATGGTGACGCCGTGCTGTTCTCGGCGGAGTCCGAGCGCATCTTCGCCGAAAAGGGCCTGGAAGCCTTTGCCCGCCATGAACAGCGGCATCGCAAGAAAGCCATGAAGGAAGGACCGTTCGCCAAGCTGCTGCTGGCCTTGTCGGCGATCCAGAAGCAGTTCCCGCCCAAGCAGTGTCCGGTACGCATCGCCATCGTCACCGCCCGCAACAGTCCGGCGCACCAGCGCGTGATTCATACCTTGCGGACCTGGAATGTGACGGTAGATGAAGCTTTCTTCCTGGGAGGCCTCAACAAGGCCGAAGTCCTGCAGGCCTTTGGCGCGCATATGTTCTTTGACGACCAGGAGGGGCATGTGCAAAAGGCGGCGGTGGTGGTGCCGTCGGGTCGAGTGCCGTACAAAGGCGGCACGCTGGAGGGTGCGCGGCTCACGCGCGGCCGGGTCGCCAAGAGCTGATCGACCAATACACAGCAAGCGCCGGTCAGCGCTGTCCAGGACGCGGTACGAAGGCCAGATTCACAATGAAAGCGCGGGTGGTGAGGTACAGCACGATACTGTTGGAGAGATGCCAGAACATGTGCGTGCCGATGCTGAGATATTTGCACACCGCCATATCGGCCGAGCGGAACAACAGGGACAGACTGAACACCGCCACGGCCAGCAACAATGCCTGCGGTTCCTGCTTGCCGCTGCGCCAGTGATACACACCGAGGCCGGCAATGAACAGCCAGGCCGAACCATACGAGGACAGCGAGCCATTGAGCCATTGATCAGGCAAGGTGCTGACCCCGTAGGAAATGGCGAAGAAGGCGATCACCCACGCCCCCACCCCCGGCAAGGAAAGCCACGCCACCTGGCGCAAATAGAACGCCAGGAACAGTAGCTGGTAGAGCGAGATGGGAATGACATCGGCCAACAAGGCCCAGCGCTCGGCAACGGTATGGAAGAGGAAACTGCCGATGCCGATCACGGCGATCATCAGCGTCAATATCCATGCGCTGCGGGAAGTGGGCGCACTGTATGACTTGAGCAAGCGCCACGCACAAAAGGCGGCGACGAAGAAACCCAGGTTCGACAAGGCATTGACGGGCTCGGCCCAGAATGCGGGGCTGAGTCGTTCACAGTACAGATCCACCGGGGCAAACAGCGAGGCATTCATGGTGTGCGCAAAGAGGGGCAAGAAAGAAAACGCTGCCATGATCGGCCAGCCCCGCCTTTTTTACCAGCACTGTCTCATGCATTGATTCCAGACAGCGCGAAGCGCTTGGTCACATCGACTTTGTGCTTGCCAGTGCGTCCGCCTTGATCACTCTGCCCGGCCGGCCCGCCAACCATCCCAACAGCCCCATCAACGCCGCCCCGCCCGCACACAAGGCAAGCACCACAGTCCAGCCGCCGCTGGCATCATGCAGGCGCCCCATCACGATAGGGCCAGCTGCGGCCAGCAGGTATCCCACGCTTTGCGCCATGGCCGACAAGGCCGCTGCCTGCGGCGGAGTCGAGACCCGCGTGCCGACGAAGGCCAGCCCAAGGATCAGCACCGCGCCCGTGCCAAAGCCGAACAGCGGTACCCAAACGATGGAAGCCTGCGGCCAGGCAATCAGACCGATCAGGCTCAGGACGGTGGCCGCCGACATACCGACTGCGACCGGTCGATGATCACGCAGGCGCGGACCCAGTGGTACCAGCAGCAGGCCCGGCAAGGCCGAAGCCAGTTGCATCAGCCCGTGCAGGTTGCCGGCCTGCAGCGCGCTATAGCCATTGGCGGCGAGAATGGAAGGCAACCAGGCCGTGACCACGTAATACACCAGCGAATTGGTGCCGAGGAAAAAAGTCACCTGCCAGGCCAGCGGCTGGCGCCACATCGATGCGGCGCGCGGCGGTGGGGTAGCGGGACGGGTGTCGCGCCGCAATTGCGGCAGCCACGCCAGCAGCGCCACCAACGGCAATGCGATGAAGGCCGCCAAGGCCCAGGCCCAGCCCAATCCTGCGGCCAATGGTACGGCACAGACCGAACCCAGGGCGGAGGCGCCGCCCATGGTGAGGGCATAGATGGCGGTCATGCGGGTCAAGTCATCAGGAAAATCGCGCTTGAGCAAACTGGGCAAGAGCACATTACCGCCCGCGATGCCACAACCGATCACGCACGTGCCCAGCAGCAAAGCTGCCACCGAGCCGGCAGAACGCAGCGCGATGCCGCCCGCAATCAACAGCAAGGCCAGCAGCAGCGTGCGCTCAAGCCCCAGGCCACGCGCCACCCTGGCCGCCAGTGGCGAGACCAGGGCGAAGCACAGCAGCGGCAGGGTCAGCATCAGGCCGGCTGCCCCCGCCGACAGCGCGAAGCTCTGCTGCAAGAGGCCGATGACCGGCCCCACCGCCGTCACCGGGGCGCGCAGGTTGGCTGCAATCAGCAGGATGCCGGCGATCAGCCACAGGCTGCGGCTGGCGGGGCTCACGGAGTGGGGATGAGTGTCGGTGGCGTGCATGGAGGGCAGATAAGAAGGTCGAGCGCCAAGCTTAGTCAATCGCACTGCGCATGTATTTGGCTACAATGCCAGCATATTGCTAAAAACGGTCAACTCCACGGCCCACCCCAACCGCATATGACCACCCTCTATGCCAGCCTGATCGAGCACGACCCGGATCGCCTGAGCGCGGCGGTGACGGCCCTGCGCGTCTACCCCAACCATAACGAGCGCGAGACGCCGCTGCACAGCCATCGCAAGGGCCAGTTGGTGGTGGCGCTGCATGGTGCGGTCACCTGCGAGACGACCCAAGGCATGTGGATCGTGCCGCCGCAATCGGCGGTATGGATTCCGCCGGGCGTGCCGCACAGCAACCGGGTCACGCTCGATGGCCAGTTGTGTTTTCTGTTCATCGCCCCGCACGCGACCAGCCTGCCCGACCACTGCTGCACCCTGGCCCTGACGCCGCTGTTGGTGCAGATGATCTGCCACCTGGCCGAGCTGCCGCAGGACTATGCACCGCATGAGCGCACCGCGCGCCTGGCAGCGGTGCTGGTGGAAGAACTGGAAAGCAGCCAGCGTCACGTCCTGCCCTTGCACCTACCCATGCCGCAACATTGGCGCCTGCGCGAGATCGCCCGGCATCTCAGCGAGCATCCGGCCGACCGCAGCACGGTGGCCGAATGGGGCCAGCGTCATGCCATGAGCGAGCGCAGTTTTGCACGCTTCGTGCAAGCCGAAACCGGCATGAGCTTCGGTCGCTGGCGACGCCAGATCCATCTGATGCTGGCCCTGCAGCGACTGGCCTCGGGCAGCTCGGTGCAGCGCGTGTCGCAAGACCTGGGTTACGACTCGGTCAGCGCCTTCATCACCATGTTCAAGAAAACCCTGGGCAAGCCGCCGGCGCGCTACATGGCGCAGCGCCAGGCCCCGCCCGCGCCCACGCCTGCCGCCCGCAGCGCGGCACCCTACTTCCAACCGCTACGGCCCACATCATGGAAACCGAACTGAAACTGCTGCTCGCCCCCGAGCATACCAAGGCCTTCATCCGTCATCCCCTGCTCAAGCGTCACGCCTTGGCCGCGCCGCGCATCAAGGACCAGACCGGCACCTACTTCGACACACCCGAGCTGCTGCTGCGGCGTCATGAGGTCGGCCTGCGCGTGCGGCGCACCGGCAATGAATACATCCAGACCCTCAAGGCCGGCGGCGGAGTGAGCGGCGGGCTGCATCAGCGCAATGAATGGGAGTCGCTGGTGGCAGGCGAACAGCCCGACCTGCCGGTACTGCGCGAGTTGGCCGCCAGCGATGAGGCCTGGGCCAAGAAAGTATTTTCGGATGCCACCGCGGCGCGCTTGACACCGATTTTCAGCACCCGCATCCAGCGCATGGTGTGGGATCTGAAACTGGACGATGGCACAGAAGTGGAATGCGTCCTCGACCAGGGCCTGGTCGAACATGGCGCACTGCAGGTAGAGGTGTGCGAAATCGAGCTGGAACTCAAGAGTGGCCAGGCTACTTCCTTGTTCGACTTCGCCCTGCAACTGCTGCAAGACCTGCCACTGCGCATCGGTATCCAAAGCAAGGCGCAGCGTGGCTATGCCCTGTTCCACCAGGCGCGCCGTGGCGACGCCGCCGCCAGCTCCTCGGCCAGCCGCGCCAAGCCCTTGCTGCTCACGCGCAAGATGCCGCTGGAGCAGGCGTTCCTGGCGGTGGTCAACAATTGCCTGGAGCAGATCCAGGCCAATGACATCGCCGACCAGGACAGCGGCGACATCGAACGCCTGCACCAGATGCGGGTCGGCCTGCGCCGGCTGCGCTCGGCCTTCACGCTGTTCCATGAAGTGATCGCCCTGCCAGCCGCACTGTCGGCCCAATTCGACTGGGCCGGGGAGGCGATCGGCGTGGCGCGCGACTGGGATGTGCTGGCCACCCAAACCCTGTCGGCATTGCCGGCGGCCGAGATCGGTTCGATCGACCTGGAACGGGTGCGCAAGGCAGCCTTGATCGAAGCCGGCAAGGAACATGCGCAGGCAGTGCAGGCCGTGGCCTCGCCGCGCTACACCGCACTGGTGCTGCAGTTCAGCCGCTGGCTGTTGCAGGCGGGCTGGCGCGAGGGACTCGATGAGCACGGATTGCAAGCGCTGACGCAACCGTTGTCGCGCTTTGCACACCAGATGCTGCGTCGGGATGAAAAGCGGCTCAACAAGCGCGGCCAACATCTGGAAGATAGCGACCGCGCTCGCCACCGCACCCGCATCGCCGCCAAGAAGATGCGCTATGACATCGAGTTCTTCCTGGCCCTGTATGGCGAGAAGAGCAGCCGCCCCTATCTGAAGGCCTTGTCGCGCCTGCAAGACCAACTGGGCCTGCAAAATGACCTGGTGGTAGCCGATGCCTTGTTGCAACAACTGCAGCACAAGCACGCCAGACTCGCCCCCAGCATCGGTTATGCGCGCGGCTATCTGGCCGGGCAGATGCGCGATGGTCATGAGCGCACGCGGCGCCTGTGGAAAAAATGGAAGGCGCAGGAATTGCCACAATGAAGCGAACAGGCCCAGTTGCTCTGGCGCCTCTCTCTTGACTTGGTGTTGCATGGAGCAAACACGAGCCCGTGAACATTCCCATTCTTTCCTGACAACACGGCGCACAAAACCGGGGCATTCCCGTTGTGCCGTACTCCCCGCATCTTGCACCAAAAGGTGGCGCACACGTCAGGATCGTGCGCGCTCCTGCACCCTCCTGCGACTTGGCTACCGTCGCTACCGCCCCCTCTCGAACTCCCCTCAGCCACCGAAAACCCTTGCCACGCAAGGACTTCGCTGCCAATAATCGTCGCCGGATGTTGTATGCCAATCTTGTATATCAGCGTGGCACACAACTTGCTGATGAGGGGTCATGAGCACCAATTCTTCCGTCAAGTCGTCGTCGCAGATTGCGATCCGCATCACCGAGGCCATCCTCGCCAAGCAATTGGCGCCGGGCACGCGTCTGGGCGAGCAGCAACTGGCCGATCTGTTCGGCGTCTCGCGTACCCAGGTGCGCGAAGCGCTGACGCACTTGATGGCGCGCGGCATCGTCACCGTCAGTGCGCGGCGCGGCTGGTTCGTCATCGAACCGACGCCCGAACAGGCGCGCGAAGCCTTCGAGGCGCGCCGCGTGATCGAACTGGGCCTGCTGCGCCAGGCGCGCGTGCGGCCCATCGGCGGCGAGGCGATCCGCCAGTTGCGCGAGCACATCGCCCGCGAAGAAGCGGCCATCGCCGGAGCTGACGTGGGGGTACGCAGTTACCTGCTGGGCGACTTTCATGTCTGCCTGTGCGAATGCCTGGGCAACTCGCTGCTCTCGGAAACCCTGCGCGACCTGACCGCCCGCACCACGCTCACTGCGATGCTGCACCAGTCGTCGGAACAGGCTGAGGATTCGTGTTCGGAACATGTATTGATCGTCGAGGCGCTGGAACGCGGCGATCTGGAACAGGCTGAGCAACTGATGCACACCCACCTGCAACATGTGGAATCAGGGCTCAACCAGGTGCGCAGCAGCGATCCGCTGGAACCGCTGCGGCAGGCGCTGGCTTCGGTCACGCGGCCGGGGGCTGCGGTCGGGACCGAAGCCAAGCGCCAGGCAAGCAAAGGGCCGCAGTAAGCGCCGGCATCGCGCGCAGGGCCACTCATCAACGTCGTCAACCTAGGGAAACTGCTATGAAACTGACCAAACTCCTGCTCGGCCTGCTGGCCGGCGCCATGATGTTCTCTGCTTCGGTGGCCCGCGCCGACGCTCTGGACGATATCCAGAAGCATGGCACGCTGCGCGTAGCGGTGCCGGCGGACTTCCCGCCGTTCGGCTCGGTCGATTCGGACTTGAAGCCGCAGGGCTTCGACATCGACGTGGCCAACCTGATCGCCAAGAAGATGGGCGTGAAGGTCGAACTGATCCCGGTCTCCAGCGCCAACCGCATTCCCTACCTGACTACCAGGAAGGTCGACCTGGTCATCTCCAGCATGGGCAAGAATGCCGAGCGTGAAAAGGTGATCGATTTCACCGCTGCCTATGCGCCCTTCTTCAATGGCGTGTTCGGCCCGGCCGACCTGCCGGTCAAGAGCGCGGCCGACCTGGCCGGCAAGACCATTGCGGTGACCCGTGGCTCGGTGGAAGATCTGGAACTGAGCAAGATCGTGCCGGCCTCGGCTACCGTGAAGCGCTACGAAGACAACAACAGCACCATCAGCTCCTTCCTCTCCGGCCAGGTGCAACTGGTGGCTACCGGCAACGTCGTGGCCGCAGCCATCATCGCCAAGAACCCACCCAAGAAGCCGGAAACCAAGTTCCTGATCAAGGATTCGCCTTGCTTCATCGGCTTGAACAAGGGTGAGAAGAAGCTGCAGGACAAGGTCGACGCCATCCTGGCCGAGGCCAAGAAGGATGGCAGCCTCAACGCCATCTCGCAGAAGTGGCTGGGCCTGCCGCTGCCGGCTGGCCTGTAATTTGCAATAGTCGAGCCGTATCGATGCATCGCCGGTGCGATTGCGCCCGGCACCGGCGATGCCAGCAGTACCCGTTTCATCCAGCGACTCTAGCGACATCCAGCATCACCACGCAGCGCAGGCGCACCACCCGGCAGCACGCGGCATAGGCAAATAAAGGCAGGGCAGACACGACATCATGGCTTATCAATTCGACTTCCTTTCCACCCTCGACTACAGCGACGTCATCGTCAAGGGTGTGGCCACCACCATCGAGCTCATCGCCATCGGCGGCGTGCTGGGCGTGGCCGTGGGCATCTTCGGTGCCTGGGCGCGCACGCAGGGACCGGGCTGGCTCAAACCCATCGTCAGCGGCTATGTGGAGATCATCCGCAATACGCCCTTCCTGGTGCAATTGTTCTTCATCTTCTTCGGTCTGCCTTCGCTGGACATCCACATCAGCGAAATGCAGGCCGCGATCCTGGCCATGGTGATCAACCTGGGTGCCTATAGCACCGAGATCATCCGGGCCGGCGTGCAGGCCATCCCGCGCGGCCAGATCGAGGCAGCGCAATCGTTGTCGATGTCGCGTTCGCAGATCTTCCGCCACATCATCCTGCGCCCGGCATTGCAGAAGATCTGGCCGGCCCTGTCCTCGCAGGTGGTCATCGTCATGCTGGGCTCGGCGGTATGTTCACAGATCGCGGTGGAAGAGTTGTCCTTCGCGGCCAACTATATCCAGGGCCGCAACTTCCGCGCCTTCGAAGCCTATATCGTGGCCACCGCCATCTACCTGGTGCTGTCCATCCTGCTACGCCAGTTGCTGCGCCTGATCGGCCACTACTTCATCACCGCCCGGAGGAATGCATGATTTCCTTTACCACCTGGGACATCGTCCGCAACCTCATGCTGGCGTGGCGCTGGACCATCCTGTTATCGCTGGTCACCTTCCTGCTCGGCGGCACGCTGGGCCTGATGATCCTGTTCATGCGTACCTCACGCCAGAACTGGATACGCCAGATCGCCCGGCTCTACATCGAACTGTTCCAAGGCACACCGCTGCTGATGCAGTTGTTCCTGGTCTTCTTCGGCATCGCCCTGTTCGGCATCGAAGTGCCGGCCTGGCTGGCGGCCGGTCTGGCGCTGACATGCTGGGCCGCCTCGTATCTGGCCGAGATCTGGCGCGGCTGCGTGGAAGCCATTCCCAAGGGGCAGTGGGAAGCCTCCTCGGTACTGGCCATGGGTTACTTCCAGCAGATGCGCTACATCGTGCTGCCGCAGGCTTTTCGCATCGCCATTGCGCCCACGGTCGGATTTGGCGTGCAGATCATCAAGTCCACCGCAGTGACTTCCATCATCGGCTTCATCGAATTGTCCAAGGCCGGCACCGTCATCACCAATGCCACCTTCCGCCCTTTCACGGTGTTTGCCATCGTGGGTGCCCTCTACTTCGTGCTTTGCTGGCCGCTGTCCAAGTACAGCCAGTCTTTAGAAAGGAAATACAATGCCGCTCATCGCCATTGACAACGTCAAGAAACGCTTCGGCGACAACGAAGTCCTCAAGGGCATCAGCCTGGACGTCGAACCGGGAGAAGTGATCGCCATCATCGGCAAGAGCGGCTCGGGCAAGTCCACCCTCCTGCGCTGCATCAACGGCCTGGAAAGCATTGACGAAGGCAACATCAGCGTGGCCGGCGCCAAGCTGGGGGCGAGCGAACTGGAGTTGCGCAACCTGCGCCTGAAGGTCGGCATGATCTTCCAGCAGTTCAACCTGTTTCCGCACCTGACCGTGGGCCGCAACGTGATGATTGCGCCCATGATCGTCAAGGGCACTTCCGAAGCGGAAGCCATGGCCACGGCCAAGGCCAATCTGGAGAAGGTCGGACTGGGTCACAAGTTCGACGCCTATCCCGACCAGCTCTCCGGCGGCCAGCAGCAACGCGTAGCCATTGCGCGCGCGCTGTCGATGAATCCGCAAGCCCTGCTGTGCGATGAAATCACCTCGGCGCTGGACCCGGAACTGGTCAATGAAGTACTGACCGTCATGCGCGGCCTGGCCAAAGAAGGCATGACGCTGTTGATGGTCACGCACGAAATGCGCTTCGCCCGCGAAGTCTGCAACCGGCTGGTGTTCATGCACCAGGGCAAGGTCCATGAGATCGGTCCGCCGGAAGAATTGTTCGGCCATCCCAAGACGCCGGAATTGCAACAGTTCATCGGGATGACGCAAGGGGCTTGAGCGGCGCCACGTTGCGTTTTTTATGGTTGGATGACACCCCAGGTCTGGAAGATTTTCCGGGCCTGGGGTGTTTTTATTGGCCCTCGGATTCGAAGCCCTGATCTTGCTCCACCGCTAAGGTTTGTTGTTTCTTCCTTCTTTCCTCCCCGATTCCTGATACTTCTATCACGGCTGGAAAACAAGTTCGTTTACGTGTTCAGCGTTGCCTTAATTCATGAACGGCTTACCGAGGCAAAGATGATTGACTTTACTTTCTACGTAATTCATTATTACGCGCAGTCTTTACTCGATAATT
>NZ_BADI01000655.1:0-2076 GCF_000333555.1 Herbaspirillum sp. B65
CTGGAGTTGATAGTCCCCTGACCTCTAACCTCTAACCTCTGATATCAGCTTTCAGTGGCAGACATCTGCTCACCCGAAACAAGCATTCCATCGAAATTGAATCATCGGTGCCATCCAAACGACCTCGGCATCGATAGCATTTCCGCCCCCTTCATGCCTGACCAACGCCCGGACCAGCCGTCATGTCATCGCATTGAAACCATATTGTCAGCCCCGCGTCAGAAACCACCTCTGATCGACATAAGCGCGCTGTTTCCCCTCATCAAACAGCACAATCTGCGGCTTGGCGACACTCATCTCGACTATTCGTGGACAGTCCAAAGGGGCTTTGCTAGCCTGATCCGACTCCAATCACAATGACCCAATCCACATGCTCACGTCCATTCGCGCGCGCGTCGTCTGCGCCTTCGTTGCCCTGGTTGTCTTTTCCGTGGTGGTCAGCACCGCCACCAATTACCTGATCGCCCGAAATAGCATGTGGGACGCCACTGACAGCAATCTCTCCACATCCGTGAGTGACCATGCCCGCGTGATCGGCGACTGGGTAGCTGAAAAGACACATCTGGTCGACTCCTTGCAGGACGTCGTGCTGACCGACTCCCCCGACGCCATGCTCAAGCAGATCCAGGTCGCTGGTGGCTTCTACGATGTGGGCGTGGGCTACCCCGACAAGAAGACCAAGTTTACCGACTGGCCCAATATCCCCGCCACCTATGATCCCACCAGCCGTCCCTGGTACAAGGGCGCAGTGCAGGCCGGCAAGCCGGCAGCCATTCCCTACATCAGCACCAGCAAGCTCTTGCTGGTAGCGCTGGCCATTCCGGTGATGCGCGAAGGCACGCTCAAGGCGGTACTGGTGGGTGACGTCGCACTCGATAGCGTGGTGGAAACCATCAAGTCGATCCACCCTACGCCCGAGAGTTTCGGGATGCTGATCGACCAGAACGGTCGCATCATCGCCCACCCCAACGCCGACCTGCGCTTCAAGCAAGTCACCGATATCGCCCCGGAATTCACCCAGTTGATTTCCTCTGCTGAAGGCAATATGACCGCACCCATGAAGATCGTGGTCGACGGTCGTACCAAGCTGGTTCGCGCCCAGAAAATCCGCGGCACCGACTGGAGCATCGTGATCGCCATCGATGAAGCCGAAGCCATGGCCGGTGCACGCTCTCTGCTCAATGCCTCGCTGCTGGCCCTGCTGCTCATCGTCGGCATCGCCTCGGTGATCGGTGTAGCCGTGACCACCAAGGCGTTCCGTCGCCTGGGTCAGGTCAGCCAGGCCATGACGGCCATCGGCTCGGGCAGCGGCGATCTCACGCAGCGCCTGCCCGATCAGGGCAAGGATGAAGTGGCCATCATCTCGCGCTCCTTCAACCAGTTCGTCGGCCAGTTGCAAAACGTGATGCTCGATATCCGCGAAGCCAGCGAAGCGGTGCGTACCGCCTCCAATGAAATCGCCACGGCCAACCAGGATCTGTCATCGCGCACCGAATCGGCCGCGGCCAGCCTGGAGCAGACGGCGGCATCGATGGCCGAGATTTCGGAGACGGTCGGTCGCTCCACGGCCGCAGCGCAAGAGGCGGACCAGCGTTCCAGCACTGCCACCGAGATTGCCTCGCAAGGTGGCAAGGTGGTCTCCGACGCCGTCTCCACCATGGGCGAGATCGAAAAGGTATCCGGCCAGATCGGCGCCATCATCAGCGTCATCGATGGCATCGCTTTCCAGACCAATATCCTGGCCCTCAATGCCGCGGTGGAAGCCGCGCGTGCCGGTGAACAGGGGCGTGGCTTCGCGGTGGTGGCACACGAAGTGCGCAGCCTGGCCCAGCGTAGCGCCGAGGCCGCGCGCGAGGTCAAGGAACTGGTGGAAACCACGGTGTCGCGAGTCTCTGCGGGATCGGTACAAGTGCGCCAGGCCGGCAAGACCATGGGCGAGATCGTGACCCAGTCGGCCGATGTGCAATCGCTCATTTCGGGGATCGCCCGCGCCACGGGCGAACAGACGCGCGGCATCCAGGAAGTCAACCGCGCAGTGATCCAACTCGATTCCATGGTGCAGCAGAACGCCGCCCT
>NZ_BADI01000654.1:0-3187 GCF_000333555.1 Herbaspirillum sp. B65
TTCTCGGAAGAGGCAGCAACGCTGATCGGCGTCGCTGCCTTTTTTGTTTCTTCCGCTGCCGCCATCAGGGCGAGCATCTCCCCGCGATCAATCCCCGCATCATCCGCAATCTTCAAAGCGGTTTTAGCGTCAGGTACGCGCCCCTCTCAAATACTTCCAAATCTGGGGTTGGAAAAAGAATCTCGATGCAGGTATCGCACTGGTCGCCAAAAAAGGCAGCGGCAAAAAAGTTTCTCGATACACATGGCACCAGGTCCGCAATCTAAGCTGGGACGCCGCTATGCGGTCGAAGGAACGTGTCGTCATTTCTGAAAGAAGAGTTGGCGCCTTATTGATGAGCGTACTTGTTCTACGAGGGGAAATTAAGCGAGTTTGCGAAAGGCGATGGTGGAACTCTCACCCCCTGTCGATCACTCACTTGCATATGTTGCGATATGTACCTCTGTACTGCGCAACACCCCTTGGAGCCATGATTCAAGAAATCATGGTCCTGTTTCATCAAAAGGAATCAAAATGTTCAACAACATTCAACCAACTTCTTACCATAACTACTCAAGCGATAGTGACAACGAGACCAAGCGGGAAGAAAGCCCTTCGCGTGGCCAACCAAGCAGCAGTAACGCTCAACCAAGCACACGTATTCCCGACCGAAATCGACGCCTGCAGTTCGCTCCTCCTAGCGGACCAAAGTTGGAACGCAGTGGTGGCCAACGATGGCATAGGCCCACGCTAGGCGAGCACCTTGAGCAGATGCGACTAAATGAGAATATCAATCTGAATAAAGTGGCCGAGAAAATGAGAGCGCTGGAATCCTCGTTCACCGGGTTAGTGAAGCAGTACACCGACAAAGGTGAGCTTCCCCCAAAAATCCAGCATGACCATAAGATCTATTCGCCAGATGACATTGCAAAGGTCATCGAGGCTTTCAACGAGATGGCGTATGGCGGTTCGGATACCGAGTAAATAGAAGATCAAATTGAACCTCCTTGTGTCGGTGGTTCGGTTCCGCCCCAGTCCATCAAGAATGTCCCAAGAAAAAACGCCAATCATCACCGGTTGGCGTTTTTCATTTCAACGCCGAAATTCTTTGGCTCCGATCTATTCCAGACTCTACTTCTCCCCGCCGCACCTCAACAGCCCCTGCTGCACATGAAGCAAAGATCCGTTGCTCGTACAGTCTTCAGAAGATGAATTCCACTGTCCAGGAATCGACGCCAAGAAACTGCGCAAAAAGAATGATATCGCCCTGCAAACAGGCGATAACTACATCTATGGATAACACTTATGTGAACATCACTTCCGCCTCGAATAAGGTTGGCAATACGCACTTCCACCTTTTTTCTTCACTTCCCCCGAAGCATTTCCACAGCTTCGCAGCGCTACTGCAGACTAGGCGCGCAGGATCAGAACATGCACTCACAAACTTTCGAGACATTGGGGCGCCTACCGTAAAAAGACGAATATCCATCACAACTTTTCCCCGGGCTCTCCTCATAAACCAAAGCCAATCCATAATCAGGAACAACAAAAAGCAAGTCCAGCAAAACAACCGCTTCCCGAACGGAAACGGTTTCCCTCCCGCAGGAAAATGAACATGCCTGACGCCGATCACTGCGTCGCGCATCTCGCTTTGCGCGTGTGGGGCGGACGCATGACGACGATATGATTCCGGCAGAAAACAACACCCAGCGTATTCCCCGCGATGCAGCACCTACGCAGCCCACAGGGGAAGACCAAGAACGACAGGCGATAGCGATCATCGGCTTGGCCTTTCGCTTTCCCGGCGATCTGGCGTCGCCGAACTGGCTACGCCAATTCCCTGAACATCAGGTCGTTCTCACCTGTGCCGACTCCGATGCTGGCGCAGAAAGCCCTGGCGGCGCCGCCCAGACAGCAATGCTGATCTATCGCCAATTGTTTCCCTCTGGGTTATCACCATCCTTCATGAGGACATTGACATGTATGACTACCTGATAGTTGGTGCCGGCCTGTTCGGTGCCACGTTCGCGCGCCTGGCAAGCGACGCGGGAAAGCGTTGCCTGGTCATCGACCAATACCGCCACCTGGCCGGCAACTGCTACACCGAAGAACGCGAAGGCATCCATATCCATGCTCATGGTCCGCACGTCTTCCATTGCGACGACAGTCGGATATGGAACTTCGTCAATCGCTTCGCCGAATTCAACCATTTCCGCAATTCGCCCCTGGCCATGTGCGCAGATAAGGTCTATTCACTGCCCTTCAACATGTACACCTTCAACCAACTATGGGGCGTGACCAGTCCACAAGCAGCACGCGCCATCATCAAGGAACAACGCCTGAAGCTGGAGCGGGAACCGGCCAATCTGGAAGAACAGGCACTGGCACTGGTTGGCAGTGACATCTATCACACCTTGATTCGCGACTACACCCGCAAGCAATGGCAGAAGGATCCGCGCGAGCTACCCGCAGCCATCATCAAACAACTACCACTGCGCTTTAGCTGGGACAACAATTACTTCAATGACCGTTACCAGGGTATTCCTGTGGGCGGCTATACCGCCATGTTCGAGCACATGCTGGAAGGCGTAGAGGTTCGCCTGGGCATCGATTATCTGGAGCAACGCAGCGCGCTGGCCACGCTGGCCAAGCACACCATCTTTACCGGGCGCATCGATGCCTTCTACGACTATCGCTTCGGCGAACTGGAGTACCGCACCCTGCGCTTCGATTCGCAGTGGCTGGAAATCGACAATTTCCAGGGTGTAGCGGTGGTCAACTATCCACAGCCGGAGCTGCCCTGGACACGCATCATCGAGCACAAGCACTTTCAGGCAGACGCTACGCTGCAGATGCCGCGTACCATCATCACACGTGAAATACCCGACCAGTGGCAGCGCGACAAAACCCCTTACTACCCCATCGGCGATGACACCAACATGGCGCTGTTCCGGCGCTACGAAGCACTAGCAGCGCATGAAACCCGTGTGAGTTTCGGTGGCCGCCTGGCCGAGTATCGCTACTACGACATGCACCAAGTGATCGGATCGGCCATGGCCAAGGCCCGTAAGCTCCTGGAAGGAGACCGCGATGAAGCCGCTGCGTAAGGCCCTCTTCCGATGGCAGGCCTTGGTACGCGCTTGCTTCCTGCCACCAGATCCATTTCCAAGGAAATGCTGACGATCGTAGACCGGCCACTTTATCATTA
>NZ_BADI01000653.1:0-1924 GCF_000333555.1 Herbaspirillum sp. B65
CCACCCGCCTGCTGCAAGCCTCCCTGGCGCTGGCCGATTGCCGCCACTTCGGCCACGCGGCCGAGCGCTGCCATGTCTCGCAATCGGCCTTCAGCGCCATGATCCAGAAGCTGGAAGCCGCGACCGGTGCGCGCCTGTTCGAGCGCGACACGCGCAATGTAAGCTTGACCCCCGAGGGTGAATTGTTCGTACAGGTGGCGCGCCAACTGGTGACGGACATCGAAGCCGCCTTGGCCGACATGAGCGACTACGTCGCCCGGCGCAAGGGCAGGGTGGCCATTGCCGCCTTGCCCTCACTGGCGGCGGGTTGGCTGCCGCCGGTGCTGGCCGATTATCGGCAGCGCTATCCAGGCGTCACCGTGGAATTGTTCGACGCCATCTCCGATCATTGCCTGGACCTGCTGCGCCAGGGCAAGGCCGATATCGCCCTCACCGCGGCGGGGCCGAATCTGGTGGAGTTCGATACCCGTGCGCTCTGTTCGGACCCGTTCTACCTGGTCTGCCGCCACGACCACAAGCTGGCCGGCAAGCGCCGTATCAAAGTGGCGCAACTGGCCGGTTGCGAGATGATCCACCTGGCCCGCTCCACCAGTGTGCGCCAGCATCTGGATGCAGTACTGCGCCCCGGTGGCGTGATCCATACCGGGCTGGAAGTGGAACACCTGGCCACCGTCGCGGCCCTCATCGAAAGCGGCCTGGGGGTGAGCGTGGTGCCGGAGTTGACCCTGTTCCAGTTCCGCCTGCCCAAGCTGGTGGCGATCCCGCTGGAGGCGCCCGAATTGAGGCGGTCGCTCTTGATCGTCACGCCCAAGGAACGCAGCTTGTCGATGGCGGCGCAGGGCTTGCTGGAGTTGATACGGCAGAAGGCGGAAGGACGTGCGCCAGGCGGTCAGGACGGCAATGACAAGGACGATGCCCCAACAACAAGCCCCGCGACCAGGCGCGGGGCCATGAAAAAGACCGGACGGAATTGATTTCCGTCCGGTCCAGGTTTGTTGCAGTCAGGTCTGACGCGTTTGGTCGTGGGGCTTAGTCGTGGATGTTGTTACGCACGGTTTCCTTGACGAACAGCATACCGATCACGAAGGTGATCAT
This sequence comes from Herbaspirillum sp. B65, assembly GCF_000333555.1. Taxonomy (NCBI): domain Bacteria; kingdom Pseudomonadati; phylum Pseudomonadota; class Betaproteobacteria; order Burkholderiales; family Oxalobacteraceae; genus Herbaspirillum; species Herbaspirillum sp. B65. The sequence continues at coordinate 1,096 of NZ_BADI01000653.1, forward strand.
GGCGATCACGATCGGATACCACAGGCCGTAGTAGATGTCGCCCTTGAAGGCCACCAGCGCGAAGGAGGTGGTGGGCAGCAGGCCGCCGAACCAGCCGTTGCCGATGTGGTAGGGCATGGACATGGAGGTGTAGCGGATGCGGGTCGGGAACATTTCCACCAGGCAGGCGGCAATCGGGCCGTAGACCATGGTCACGTAGATCACCAGGATGAACAGCAGCAGCAGGACCATGGGCTTGTTCATCTGCTCAGGATCAGCCTTGCTGGGATAGCCGGCAGCCTTGATGTCGTCGGCCAGATCCTTGGACAATTGCTTGTCCTTGGCAGCAGCATCTTCCTTGGACAGGCCAGCGGCGTCATAGGAGGTGATGACGCGCTCGCCGATCTTGACGGTGGCTACCGAACCCGGGGCACCAGCCACGTTCTGGTAGTTCACCGAAGCAGCCGACAGCTTGGCCTTGACGATGTCGCACGAGGAAGTGAACTTCTTGGTACCGGTCGGGTTGAACTGGAACTGGCAGCTGGCCGGGTCGGCGGTGACGATCACCGGCGACTTTTGCAGGGCGGCTTCCAGCGCCGGGTTGGCGAAGTGGGTCAGGCCGTTGAAGATCGGGAAGTAGGTCACGGCGGCGATCAGGCAACCACCCAGGATGATGGGCTTGCGGCCGATCTTGTCGGACAGCGAACCGAAGAACAGGAAGAAGGGCGTGGCCAGCAGCAGGGCCAGGGCGATCAGGATGTTGGCGGTGGCGCCGTCGACCTTGAGCGTCTGGGTCAGGAAGAACAGGGCGTAGAACTGGCCGGTGTACCACACCACGGCTTGACCGGCG
>NZ_BADI01000652.1:0-1201 GCF_000333555.1 Herbaspirillum sp. B65
ATCGGGGTCGAACAGCAGTGACAGCGGCATGGACAGCAAGCCCAGCACCACCGGGATATGGCCCGCCATCTCGGGTGGCACGAAACCGACCGCCGTCTTGGCCATGGCCGAGAGCATTCCCGACTTGGTCATGATGCCGGTGAACACCCCCGCCGCAAACAGGATGCTGGCCATCAGCAAGGCGGCCTTGGCGTGGGCATCGATGCGCTCGCGCTGCTGGGCCACATCGCGATAATTGAGCATCAGTGCCAGTACCACGCCGATCATGAACATCACCACCGGATCGACCTTGCCGCTGATCATTACGCCCAGCACGAAGAGGGTGAGCACGATGTTGGCCCAGAAATTCTGCGGGCGGCGGAGCTTCAGTTGGGCGTCGGTCAGCTCATGCTGTTGCACGAAGTCCACCGTGGCGCCCTGGCCCAATCCGAGGCGGCGTTCTTCCTTCAGGCCCAGCAGGTAGGAGGCGATGAATACGAACGCCAGCCCCACCAGTTGCACCGGCACCAGCGGCGTGAAGATATCCGAGACCGGGATGTGCAGCGCGGCCGAGGCGCGGATCATCGGCCCGGTCCACGGCAGGAAGTTCACGCCGGCCGCCATCGAGGCCACACAGGCCAGGATGCGCTTGTCGATGCCCAGGCGCGTATAGAGCGGCAGCATGGCCGGGATGGTAATGAGGAAGGTCACCGCGCCGGAGCCATCCAGGTGGATCAGCAAGGCCAGCAATGCGGTACCCGGCACGATGCGGCTCGGGCGGCTGCCCACCGTCTTGAGGATGCGGCTGATGATGGGGTCCAACATGCCGGCATCGGTGACGATGCCGAAGAACAGGATGGCGAAGACGAACATGCCCGCCACCGGCGCAATGGCGGTCACGCCCTGCACGATGAACTTCGAGGTCTGCAAGCCGAAACCGCCGACCAGCGCGGCGATGATGGGGATGGCGATCAACGCCACCAGCGGCGACATCTTCTTGGTGAGGATGGCCGTGAACAAGGATACGATCGTGACAAAGCCGAGCAGGGCTAACATGCGTGTCTCCGTTTTTTGTGTGATGTTCTTGTGGTGTCTGCACATCCAGCACGCCGTTTGGTGTTCTCGGCTTGATTCCGTGTNAGGGTTGCGGGAAGTGAGCAGGGCGAGTGTAGGTGGCGGTGGATTTTGTTGTAAGTCGCTTTTTCGATTGATTGACAGCTTT
>NZ_BADI01000651.1:0-1657 GCF_000333555.1 Herbaspirillum sp. B65
ATGCGCACCAGCATGACCACGCCGACGTAGTTGTCGAACCAGGAATCGATGATCAGGGCCTGCAACGGAGCATCCGGGTCACCCTTGGGCGCCGGCACCTTGGCCACGATGGCTTCCAGCACGTCTTCCACGCCCAGGCCGGTCTTGGCCGAGCAGGGAGTGGCATCCGATGCGTCGATGCCGATCACGTCCTCGATCTCGCTCTTGGCGTTGTCGGGGTCGGCCGAGGGCAGGTCGATCTTGTTCAGGACCGGCACCACTTCCACGCCCAGGTCCAGGGCGGTGTAGCAGTTGGCCACGGTCTGCGCTTCCACGCCTTGCGAAGCATCGACCACCAGCAGCGCGCCTTCGCAGGCCGACAGCGAACGCGAGACTTCATAGCTGAAGTCGACGTGCCCCGGGGTATCGATCAGGTTGAGGTTGTAGATCTGGCCATCCTTGGCCTTGTAGGACAGGGCTGCGGTCTGGGCCTTGATGGTGATGCCGCGCTCGCGCTCGATATCCATCGAATCCAGCACCTGGGCTTCCATCTCGCGGTTGGACAAGCCCCCGCACAATTGGATGATGCGGTCGGCGAGCGTGGACTTGCCGTGATCGATGTGGGCGATGATCGAGAAATTACGGATATTGTTCATTAACAGACTGGAAACGATGAAAAAAGGCGCTCCGAAGCGGGCAGTGCCCAGCCGAGCGCCTTTGCAACAGCTTATTCGACCCGGCATTTTACCGGAATTCACAGGGACAAGCCCGACTTTCCGGTGCCTAAGCGCGTGGCCGGGCCTGGCCGCGACAGCGACAGTTATTTCTTTCCAGCAACAAATGCCTGGAGACGGACCGGATCCAGGTGGTAGTGACACAACTCATGCCACTGCCCATCGCGCCCCTGCCCCATCAGCACCGGCACCAGTTCGTCATAGCGCGCCACCAGCACATCGTCGGCATCGACATCGATCATCTCGATGTGGGCCGGCGTCGCGCCCAGCGCCTGGCGCAAGGCATCGCGCAAGTCTTCGCACAGATGGCAGTAGCTGCGCGAATAGATGATGAATTGCAAGGATTCGGAGGGCGCAGCTTGCGGATCGAGGGTGGTCATGAGGTCATATGAAGGTTTTTTCACGCCGCACGGCGGAAACCAAGGAAAAAGGCTGCGGCCCCTGGGAGCCGCAGCCTTCATACTGAAGTTTCTGGCAATTTTTCGAAAAACCCGCCAGCCTCAGTTGCCGCCGTTGGGACGCAGCGGCACGAACTGTGAGGAGTCGCCGCGACGCACCAGCACTGCCGCCCGCTTCTTGGCATCCAGCTTGGCCACCAGTTGGGCGAACTGCTTGGCATCATTGATATCGACTTCATTGAGGCGCTGGATGACGTCACCCGGGCGGATGCCGGCACCGGCCGCGGCACCGCTGACGGCCTCGACCAGTACGCCGTTATCGACCTTCAAGTCCTTCTTCTGGGCGTCCGTCAGGTCGCTCACCACCAGCCCCAGGGAGTTGGGGGTGTTATCCGGCTTGGCCTTCTTCTCTTCGGCCTGTTTGGGCTTGTCGGCTTCCAGCTCGACCACGGTGAGGGTAACGTCACGCGCACTGCCCTTGCGCCAGATATTGACGGTGGCCTTGGCGCCCGGCTTGGTGGCCCCGACCATGCGCGGCAGGTCGCT
>NZ_BADI01000650.1:0-1785 GCF_000333555.1 Herbaspirillum sp. B65
GAGATTCATGGGGTCACGCCTCCTGGTTGGCGTATTTCGATAGCTAAAAGAGAAACCACTGCTGCCTGCTGCGGACCATCCGGGTCAGAACCAGCTTTCCTTGACATAGACGGTGTCATCAGCCTGCAACAAGTCTTCCTTCTTCACCGGGATTTCCTGCATGTTGCCATCGGCATCGCGGCGCTTGACCACCAGACCACGCTCGGTGCCGCGCTGGGTCAGACCACCGCCCACGGAAAGCGCCTGCAGCACCGTAGTGCCCCGCTCCAGCTTATAGACGCCCGGTCGTTGCACTTCACCGTAGATATAGAAGCGCAACGCACGCTCCACATACACCACGTCGTTGGCGCCCACTTCAGGCAGCGAAGTGGTGTCGCCACTATGGGTGATGGCATAGATATCGACCAGTTGCTTGGAGACGCCGCCCTTGCCATCGTTGCGGATGATGGTGACGACATCGCCGCCATCCGGCGTGACGCCCCCGGCCAGTGCAATGACGTCAGCCACGTTGCGCCGGCCATCGAGCGAATAGCGGCCCGGCTTGGTGACCTGGCCCAGCACCGACACCATCTGGCTCTGCGGAACGGTCACCAGGATGTTGACCTGGGGATTGAGCAGGTAGCCGCCCTTCTTGAGCAGACCGGCAATCTTGCTCTCGGCCTGCGCGGTGGACAGGCCACCGATCTTGACTTCACCCACCAGCGGATAGCTGATCACGCCGGCTTCGCTGATGCGGGTTTCCAGGCTAAGATCATCACTGCCATAGACCTTGACGCGAATCACGTCGCCCGCACCCAGCAGGATGTCATCGGCCTGGGCGAACAAACTCCAACTGGCGAGCATCAGACCGACCAACAGGAACACCACTTTTCTCATCATTGTCATTACTCCGCAGTACATCAGGTTCTTGATTCAGGCGTGAGACGCCCGGATATTGATCAACACTTGCTTACCTGAAACCGGCCACACCACGCGAAATCGCGTCATTCTTCACCTTCTCGGGATCCTTGCCGGTGGCACCCGCAGCCCCTGCATTCGGATTGGCCTTGGCAGCCTGTGCGTTCATATCCTTGAACGACTTGGCCTGGTCCGAATACTCGATCTTGGCATCCTTGCGGAGGTTCTCTACCAATTGTTCGGAAGCCTGATTCTGCTTTTGCGTGACCAGGTATTGCACGATCTGAGGCGTGGCCACCGCCAACGACAGCGGCGTACTCTTGACGTCCTGCACCGACGTCAGGATTGCCGTGGGACCTTCGATCACCACGAACAAGGAGCCGCGCTCCATGTTCTTCAAGCTGGCGTTCATCTGCGGCGGCAAGTCGGCCGTGGTCTTGATGACCTGCTGACGCGCGAACTGGCTTGTTGGCACCGTCGGAGACCAGGTAGATACCGAACTCACCCTTCGGATGCTCGACGGCGGCATACGCTTCGCCGGCAGGCACGCGGAAGCCTTCGGTAAACAGCTTGAAGTGGTGAATCAGGTCTTCCATGTTGGACTTCATGTCCGCACGTTTCGGAGGCGCAATCTTGTGGTTGTCGGTGATGACCGGACCCGGATTGTTGCGCAGCCATTCCACGCACTGCTTGATGATGCGGTTGGACTGGCGCATCTCGGCCACACGCACCAGGTAACGGTCGTAGCAGTCGCCGTTCTTGCCGATGGGGATGTCGAAGTCCAGCAGGTCATACACTTCATACGGCTGCTTCTTTGCGCAGTCCCAAGCGATACCCGAGCCACGCAGCATGGGACCGGTGAAGCCCATCTGCAATGCACGTTCCGGC
>NZ_BADI01000649.1:0-1632 GCF_000333555.1 Herbaspirillum sp. B65
CAGGCGCTGCTGGCGATGACGCGCTTTTTTTCGCCGACCCAAATGAACCCGCTGGATATCACCCCGCTGCGCGACATCCTGTTCGAGCAGGTCGATTTTGAGCGCTTGCGCCGCCAGCGCGAACTGAAGCTCTTCATCGCCGCCACCCAGGTCAGTACCGGCACGCTGAAGATCTTCCGCAATGCCGACCTGTCGGTGGATGTGCTGCTGGCTTCGGCTTGCCTGCCCTCGCTGCACCGGCCCATCGAAATCGAGGGCGAAGCCTATTGGGATGGCGGCTTGACGGCCAATCCACCGATCTTCCCGCTGCTGCATTCCTGCACCGCGCGCGACGTCATGGTGGTGCTGCTGCATCCCAGCCGCCGCGCCGGCACTCCTACCACCAGCCATGACATCGGCCAGCGCCTGTCGGAAATCAGCTTCAGTTCGGCCTTCTTCACCGAACTGAGCGCGCTGGCCCTGGCCAAGCGCGAAGCCGAGAGTTCCACGCTGGCCTTCGGGTCGCTGGAGCGGCGCTTGCGCCAGTTGAATCTGCACATGATCGATGCCAATGAGTTGATGGAGCAGTTGACCAATCTCTCCAAGCTCAATACCCAGGCCAGCTTCATCGGCAGCCTGTTCCAGCAGGGCCGCGAACGCGCCTCGGAATGGCTGGAGCAGAACTTCGCCCAGATCGGTCATACCTCCACCTTCGACCTGGGGCGCTTCCTGCCCTGAGGCCCTGAATGCCTGGCTTTGCGCACGATCGTTCTTTTTTGTCTATACTTTGCTGCTTGAATCTTCACAGCAGATAAAACAACGACAACCTCATGCGCTCAACCATCGCCAAGAAAGCTTCCCGTTCCGAATTCCTCGACATAGGCGGCCTGCGCTACCACGTGCGCCACTGGGGTGACCCGCAGGCGCCCAAGATCTTCATGATGCACGGCTGGATGGATATGTCGGCTTCGTTCCAGTTCATGGTCGATGCACTGCAAGGGGAGTGGCACGTCATCGCTCCCGATTGGCGCGGCTTCGGCCTGACCGAGCGCAGCCCGGCGCAATCCTACTGGTTCCCCGATTACCTGGCCGACCTCGAGGCCATCCTCGACCACTATGCCCCCGACCAGGCCGTCAACTTGCTCGGCCACAGCATGGGTGGCAATGTCGTGACCCTGTATGCCGGCGTGCGACCGCAGCGCATCGCGCGCCTCATCAACCTGGAAGGCCTGGGCCTGCCCACGGCCAAGCCGGAACAGGCGCCGGGGCGCTTTGTGCAATGGCTGGACGAAGTCAAGCACCGGCCCATCCTGCGCGGCTATGCGACGCTGCAAGAGGTGGCGGCGCGGCTGCAGAAGAACAACGCGCGCCTGTCCGATGAACGCGCTGCTTTCCTGGCCCGGCACTGGGCGCAGCAGGATGAGAGCGGCCTGTGGCAGATCCTGGGCGATCCGGCGCACAAGCAGGTCAGCCCCATCCTGTACCGGGTCGATGAAATGATGGCCTGCTGGAGCCGCATCAGCGCACCGGTGCTGTGGATCGAAGCCATCGACAGCGATATCTGGCGCTTCTTCGGCCCGGCTGCGCTCAAGCGCGAGGAAATCGACCGCCGCATTGCCTGCATCCCCAAGACGCAGGTGGAGATGATTGCCG
>NZ_BADI01000648.1:0-2635 GCF_000333555.1 Herbaspirillum sp. B65
GCAGCGAGAGGAGTGTGCCGCGAGATCACCGCCGACGCCCTGGTCTACCAGGACGTGGAAGACCTCAAGCGCGCCATCTCCGACGCCAACCCGGCCTTGAAGCAGTTCGAGGCTTCCTGCTTCGATGGTCACTACATCACCGGCGACATCACCCAGGAATACCTGGACCGCATCGAATACGCCCGCAAGAACCCCAAGCCGGCGCTGGAAGATGTGGTGCGTTCGCAGCTGAACCTGAACCTGGCACGCGCGGACTGATCCCCGCTGCCTGAGCAGAAGCTGGAACAAGACGCCGGTGGCCTTGGGTGGCACCGGCGTTTTGCATGGACCCGTCCGGCGGGAAATTGGCTTATCATTTTGCCTTTGGCCGCGCGCTGGCCCAGGCCCTTCACCCTGCATTTCCGATCACGCGATGAACGATAAAAAAACCTACGGCTTCACCACCACCATCCTCCACAGCGACCGCCAGAAGGGTATCGAGCACGGCTCGCTGCACAAGCCCATCCACACCTCGGTGACCTTCGGCTATGAAGATGCGCGCCAACTGGCTGAAGTGTTCCAGGGCAAGCAGCCCGGTTACCGCTATGGTCGCCAGGGCAACCCGACGGTGTCGGCGCTGGAAGACAAGATCACCAAGATGGAAGACGGCAAGTCCACCATCTGCTTTGCCACCGGCATGGCCGCCATCGGCGCCATCGTCCAGGGCTTGCTGCGCGAGGGCGATCATGTGGTGTCGTCGGCTTTCCTGTTCGGCAATACCAATAGCCTGTGGATGACGGTGGGCGCGCAGGGCGCCAAGGTGTCGATGGTGGATGCGACGGATGTGAAGAACGTGGAAGCGGCCATCACGCCCAACACGCGTCTGGTGTTCGTGGAAACCATCGCCAACCCGCGCACCCAGGTGGCGGATTTGAAGCGTATCGGTGAACTGTGCCGCCAGCGCGGCATCCTCTACGTGGTGGACAACACCATGACCTCGCCCTACCTGTTCCGTCCCAAGACGGTCGGGGCCGGGCTGGTGGTCAATTCGCTGACCAAATCCATCGGCGGCCACGGCAATGCGCTGGGCGGGGCGCTGACCGATACCGGTGAATACGACTGGACCCGCTATCCCCACATCGCCGACAACTACAAGAAGAACCCGCCCGCGCAATGGGGCATGGCGCAGATCCGCGCCAAGGCGCTGCGCGACTTCGGCGGCTCGCTAGGGCCGGAAGCGGCGCACCACATTGCGGTGGGCGCCGAGACCATCGCCCTGCGCCTGGACCGCGAATGCCAGAACGCCCTGGCGCTGGCGCAGATGCTGCAAGCCGATCCGCGCGTGGCGGCGGTGCATTATCCGGGCCTGGAATCGCATCCCCAGCACGCCCTGTGCAAGCAATTGTTCCGCTCCTTCGGCAGCCTCATGTCCTTTGAACTGAAGGACAGCATCGATTGCTTCGACTACCTCAATCGCCTCAACCTGGCGGTGGCCGCCAGCAACCTGGGCGACACCCGTACCCTGGTGATCCCGGTGGCGCATACCATCTTCTACGAGATGGGCGCCGAGCGCCGCGCCAGCATGGGCATTGCCGAGTCGTTGATCCGCGTCTCGGTGGGGCTGGAGGATACCGATGACCTGGTCCAGGACTTCCGTCAGGCGCTGGATGCCTGAGCAGCCCGGCTAGGGTGATTCAAGCCCGTATATGAAGAAACGACAACGCCCGTCCCCTGGCAAGGGGGACGGGCGTTGTGCCTTGTGGGCGATATGAAGAAACTTGCGCAGATCGGCAGTGCCTCGGTGGCTGCCGGTGCGGCCGGCTCAGGGCACCAGGTTGGCCACGGCCTCGCGATCGGCCCATTTGGTCTTGTAGGTCGGCTTGAAGTTCTGGAAGCGCTCGATCAAGGTGGCCGGATTGACTTCATGCATCATCAGCCCGGACTGGTCGGTGCTCACGAAGCGTTGCGAGACCAGGTGATTGACGAAGGCGATCAGGTTGTCATAGAAGCCTTCCACGTTGTACAGGCAGATCGGCTTGTAGTGGAAGCCCAACTGCGCCCAGGTCAGCACCTCGAACAGTTCTTCCAGGGTACCCATGCCGCCCGGCATGGCCACGAAGCCATCGGAGAGCTCGGCCATCATGGCCTTGCGTTCGTGCATGTCCTTGACGATGTGCAGGCGGGTCAGGCCATCGTGGCCCAGTTCCTTGTCCAGCAAGGCCTTGGGGATGACGCCGGTGGCTTCGCCGCCCAGGCGCATCACCTCGCTGGCGATGATGCCCATCAGGCCGACATTGCCGCCGCCGTAGACCAGGGCGATGTTGTTCTTCACCATTTCCTGCGCCAGCTTGCGTGCTGCCTCGGCATAAGCCGGGGAAGCACCGGGGGAAGAGCCGCAATATACGCAAATCGATTTCATGTGTCCTCTGCTAAGTCCGTCCGTCATTGGCTCGTGAGCTCGTTACAATGGCTGGGCTGGAGTACCGAATGTTGCTCATGAGCATCAGGATGTCGCCCTAATGTCCACTATCTCCAAGCCTTTTCTGTTATACCATGATAGTGCAGTGCAGCATAAGCTTATGTGCTGACGTCGGCGTGACAGGCTGTGCGCTGCAACCGAGCGAACAAGGATGAGGGACATCATGTCGAACAAGAT
>NZ_BADI01000647.1:0-13119 GCF_000333555.1 Herbaspirillum sp. B65
GCACCAATTCCATCCTGCTGATGGGCGTGGGCGGTCTGTCAAGGAAGGTCTGGTCGAGTGGGTCAGCTCCATGACCTACCAGGCAGCCTCGGGCGGCGGTGCCAACCACATGCGCGAACTGTTGAAGGGCATGGGCGTGATCAACGCCGCCGTGGCTGAAGAACTGGCCACCCCGTCCTCGGCCATCCTGGACATCGACCGCAAGGTTGCCAAGACCATCCGCGAAGACGTGCCGACCGAGTTCTTTGGTGCGCCCCTGGCCGGTGGCCTGATCCCCTGGATCGACGCCCAGCTGGAAAACGGCCAGTCCAAGGAAGAGTGGAAGGGCCAGGCTGAAGTCAACAAGATCCTGGGTAACGAGCAGATCATTCCAGTCGATGGCCTGTGCGTGCGCATCGGCGCCATGCGCTGCCACAGCCTGGCGCTGACCATCAAGCTGAAACGCGACCTGCCCTTGGCCGAGATCGAGTCCATCATCCGTGCCGGCAACCAGTGGGTGAAGTGGGTTCCGAATGACCGTGCCATCACGGTCAAGGAACTGACCCCGGCGTCCATTACCGGTGGCCTGGAAATCGGCGTGGGCCGCGTGCGCAAGCTCAACCAGGGCCCGGAATACATCTCCGCCTTCGTCATCGGCGACCAGCTGCTGTGGGGCGCGGCCGAGCCGCTGCGCCGCATGTTGCGCATCATCCTGGGCAACCTGGCGTGATGGTGACGGCCGGATGTTGTCCGGCCAGCAACACTGCTGTGATGCTGCAATGCGAATAAGGCTTGCCTATCCCGTTGTCAGTCTGCAACAATAACCCGCCAGCTTCCACCCAGGTGGAAGCTGGCGGGTTTTTCTCATCTTGAGAAAGTAAGTACACTTGCGGGTGTAAGTTCTTGATGATAAGTTGAAAAGCCCATTCATTTCATGAAAACCAACATGCGGCAGTGCGCTGCTTGGCACTTGCTGGATTTGATGAAATGGATCTGCGCTTCGGTCTGCTGCCTGCCAGAACAGGATTCATAACAGCCAGGCAGCAAGACAGGAGTGGCGCCGGCCGGATCACAGGCCGCGCGGCACCTGCCCCATTCACGGAGTTTCACGGCATTGCACGGCTAGCGCCGGGTTCAACGCCAGCGTGACGGGTTTCAAGCGGAACGTTTCTCTAAGCCAACGACAACATGCCTGTGAATACTAACAAGAAGCTTCCCCGGTCCCAGATGAAGAACCTGAGCGCTGCCATCGCCTTGACGCTGGCCTTGCCGCTGGGTGCGCACGCCGCCGGGCTGGGCAAGCTCACCGTGCTCTCCGCCTTGGGGCAGCCGCTGCGCGCCGAGATCGAAGTGACTTCGGTGAGCGCCGAGGAAGCCGGCAAGCTCACGGCCCGCCTGGCCCCGGCCGAGGCCTTCCGCCGTGCCAACATGGATTACAACCCGGTGTTGAGTTCGCTGTCCTTCGTGATCGAACAGCGCCAGGGGCGGCATTTCATCCGCATCAGTTCCTCCCAGCCGGTCAGCGATCCCTTCGTCGACCTGTTGCTGGAGTTGAGCGCGGGCGAGGCGCGCCAGATGCGTGAATACACCTTCCTGCTCGATCCGGCAGACAGCAAGGCGCCGCGCAACGCCCAGGTGGCACCGCTGACGCCGGGCAATGCGCCGGCCGCGTCTACGCCTGCGGCGGCCCCGGCAGCGGCTCCAGCTACGCCGGCTGCTGTTGCACCGGCAGCCGAACCCGCTCCCGCCGCAGCCCCTGCTGCCGCGCCAGCCGCACCGGTTGCGGCCACCACGCCGGCACCGGCTGCCACACCAGCGGCCCCCGCGGCCCCCGCTCCCAGCAGCGCCCCGATCCCGATCAGCGGTGAAGAGCCGGCGGCCAGCATCGTGCAGCGTCCCGCTCCCTCGGCCCTGGCTGAAGAACTGATCCGCCGCCAGCAGGCTTCTCCTGAGAACACCCCGGCCTCGGCCAGCCCCGATGCCGTGGCCGCCTCGGGCAGCGTCAAGCCGGCAGCTGCGGCACCCGCGGCCAGTGCTGCGGCGCCGACCGGCAAGAGCGGTGAATATCGCGTCAAGCCGGGCGATACCCTGGCCGGGATCGCCACCCGCAACCAGCCGGCCAACGTCTCGCTAGACCAGATGTTGATTGCGCTGTATCGCGCCAACCCGGATGCTTTCCAGGGCAACAACATCAACCGCCTGCGCGCCGGCAAGATCCTGGCCATTCCCGACCAGCCCAGCGCCGCTGCGGTGGACCGCGACGAAGCGCGCAGCATGGTGGTGGCCCAGGCCCAGGATTTCAACGCCTATCGCAACAAGCTGGCCGGCCAGGTCGCCAATGCGCCTGCCGGCAAGCCGGGTAGCAGCCGCCACAGCGGCGGCGGCAAGATCACCACCCGAGTGGAAGAGCGGGGCGGCAACCAGGAAGCTCGCGACCGCCTGGAACTCTCGCGCGCCAACAAGGGCCGTGGCAGGACTGGCAACACCGGTACCGCCGCCGAGGACAAGGCCGCCAGCGAACGCGCCCTGGCCGAGGCCAATGATCGCGTCAAGGACCTGGAAAAGAACGTCGACAACCTCCAGAAGCTGCTGGAGCTGAAGAACAAGACCATCGCCGAGATGAGCGCCCAGCAGCAGAAGCCGGCCGATGCGGCCAAGCCTGCTGTGGTTGCCAGCGACAAGCCGGCCGACAGCAGCGCGGCCAAGGCCGAGGATCAGCCAGCCCCGGCCCCGGTTGCGGCCGCCACGCCCGCGCCTGCGGTCAGCCCCAAGCCGGCCGGCAAGTCTGGTGGCAGCTTCCTCGACAAGGTCAAGGAAAACCCCTACATCGTCGCCGGCGCCGGCGTACTGGTGGCCTTGCTGGCCGCCGGTGGTGGTGTGCTGGCCATGCGCCGTCGCAAGAAAAAGACCGAAGATGGCCCGACCGAACCCACCATCGAGCCAGAGCCTGCCCCCGCACCTGCTCCTGAACCTGCGGCTGCCGCCGTCGCTGAACCCGCACCGGCCCCTGAACCGGTAGTCGAAGCGCCCGCGGTGGAAGCGCCTGCGGTTGAGCCGGTGGTGGCTGCCGCTCCGGTGGAGGAAGCCCCGGTCGATCCGATTGCCGAAGCCGACATGTACATCGCCTACGGCCGCGACGAGCAGGCCGAGGACATCCTCAAGCTGGCCTTGCAGACCCAACCCGAGCGTCAGGCCCTGCATTCCAAGCTGCTGGAGATCTATGCCAAGCGCGGTGATGTGGCCAATTTCAACCGGGTGGCGCTGAATCTGCACGCCTTGAGCGGCGGCCTCAACGAAGCCTGGGTCAAGGCTGCGGCGCTGGGCCTGGAGCTCGATCCGACCAATCCGCTCTACGGTGGGACTCCCGCCGAGCCGGAGCCGGTGGTGGCCGAAGAACCCGGCATGGAATTCGACCTGTCCGACTTCAAGGGCGCCGAACTGCAGCCCGAACCCGTGGCCACCGCCGCGGCTGCGGCCGCCCCGATGGATCTGGGCAAGGACATCGATTTCGACCTGGACCTGGAAAACGGCGCCAAGCCCGATGCCAGCGAGCCCATCCTGCCGGCTTCCAGTGGCGCGACCTCGGCCTCCATGCTGCTTGATAGCATGGATGACGTGCCGGCGGCCACCAGCCTGTCGGACCTGGACCTGAGCCTGCCGGAAGAGAGCACTGCGCCTTCGGCCACCAACCTGCTGGAGGAGGATGAAGAATCCGCCTTCGAACAGGAAATGACCACCAAGCTCGACCTGGCCGCCGCCTATGAAGAAATCGGCGACAAGGAAGGCGCCCGCGAATTGCTGGAAGAAGTCATGCGCGGCGGCAACGATGCCCAGATCGCCCGTGCCAAACAGATGATGGCTGCGCTGGGCTGACGCAGCGCTGCACCCTGGGGGGGCGATTACAATAGCCTGATCTCGCGGGCAGCTCGCATGAGCTGCCCGTTCGTTTTTATTGTGCCGCCAGACGGTGGTGTGCGAGCTGTATGAAGATTTATGCACACCTCTACCGGAAAATGGGCCGTTGCGGCAGGTAGTGAACATCCATGACTGAACTTTCTTCCCCAATTGACGGCCTGCGCCGCGTGGTGCTGGGCGTGCAATACGATGGCGCCAGCTGGCAAGGCTGGCAGACCCAGCCGCACCGCCAGACCGTGCAGGACCAGCTGGAAGCGGCCCTGCAACGCTTCAGCACCACCAGCATCGCCACCACCTGCGCCGGCCGTACCGATTCCGGCGTTCATGCGCTGGAACAGGTGGTGCATTTCGATACCGCCATCGCCCGCGACCGTTTTTCCTGGGTGCGCGGCACCAATGCCTTCCTGCCGCCCACCATCGCGGTGCGCTGGGCCTGCGAACTGCCCTGGGTGGATGATGCCGCCATTGCCGGCGCCCAGGCCGCCGAACTGCACGGGGCCGAGCGGGAAGGGGCCGAAAGCCTGGCGCAGTTCGGTTTCCACGCGCGCTTTTCGGCCATCGCCCGCACCTATCACTATGTGCTCTACAACCATGCGGTACGCTCGCCGCTGCTGGCAGGCAAGGCCGGCTGGACCTTCCGCCCGCTGGATGCAGACCGGATGCACCGGGCCGCGCAATACCTGATTGGTGAACATGACTTCACCAGCTTCCGCGCCGTCGAATGCCAGGCCAAGTCCCCGGTGCGCAAGATGGAAAGCATTGCCGTGCGCCGGCATGGCGATATGATCGTTTTTACCTTGAAGGCCAACGCCTTCCTGCATCACATGGTGCGCAACATCGTCGGCTCGCTGGTGGTGGTGGGCAGCGGCAAGCAGGAGCCGGAATGGATGGGCCAGGTGCTGGCCCTGCGTGACCGCAGCCGCGCCGCGCCGACCTTCATGCCGGATGGCCTGTACCTGGCGCGGGTGGATTATCCCGATGCCTGGGCGCTGCCGCAGGAAATGCGTTCCTGGCCTTGGCTATAGCGTAGAAGTTTTCATCCATAGGGCAATGTTCATGAGCTTTCGTACCCGCATCAAGATCTGCGGCCTGACCCGCGAAGAGGACGTGCGCGCCACCGTGGCCGCTGGCGCCGATGCACTGGGCTTGGTCTTTTATCCCAAGAGCCCGCGCTACGTGACGCCGCAGCGCGCTGGTGAGCTGGCTCGGGCGGTGCCGCCGTTCGTCAGCATGGTCGGCCTGTTCGTCAATCCGACCTTGGAAGAGGTGCAGCAGGTGCTGGCTCAGGCGCCGCTGACCGTGTTGCAGTTCCACGGTGACGAAACGCCCGAGCAGTGCGCCGCCATCGCCGCTGCTGTTGTCAGACCCTTCATACGCGCCGCGAGAATAGGAAGTTCGACGCAGCCCGCGGATTTGTTAGAATATGAACAGGCATATCGCTCTGCCAGTCCGTTGTTCACCGGACTGCTGCTCGACACCCTGGTCGAGGAGTATGGCGGCAGCGGAAAGGTTTTCGATTGGTCTCTCATTCCAAAAGAACTCGCGCCTCGGGCCGTTTTG
This sequence comes from Herbaspirillum sp. B65, assembly GCF_000333555.1. Classification (NCBI taxonomy): domain Bacteria; kingdom Pseudomonadati; phylum Pseudomonadota; class Betaproteobacteria; order Burkholderiales; family Oxalobacteraceae; genus Herbaspirillum; species Herbaspirillum sp. B65. The sequence continues at coordinate 5,455 of NZ_BADI01000647.1, forward strand.
AGTGGTGGCTTGAGCGTACACAACGTCACTGAGGCGGTGGTCGGCGTGCGCCCCTATGCGGTCGATATCAGCAGTGGTGTCGAGGCCGCCAAGGGCATCAAGGATGCCGCCAGGATCAAGGCCTTCATCCAGGCCGTGCGTCTGGCCGACGCTACCCCAGCGTAGCCCCTCCCTTACAGAGTTTCAGAGGAACACCATGAAAGAATTGAATCCCCTCGGCGGTTTCGCCGAGCGTCAAGCCATTCCCGCGGCCGCCCTGCATCAGACGGCCCATTACAACCTGCCCGACGCCCGCGGCCACTTCGGCCCCTATGGCGGCAGCTTCGTGTCCGAAACGCTGACCCTGGCGTTGAACGAGCTGCGCGAGGCCTATGCGCGGTACCAGCACGATGAACAATTCCTCGCTGAATTTCATACCGAACTGAAGCATTTTGTCGGCCGTCCCAGCCCGGTGTACCACGCCAAGCGCTGGTCCGAGCTGGCTGGTGGGGCGCAGATCTACTTCAAGCGCGAAGACCTGAACCACACCGGCGCCCACAAGATCAACAACGTGATCGGCCAGGCGCTCTTGGCCAAGCGCATGGGCAAGAAGCGCATCATCGCCGAGACCGGCGCCGGCCAGCACGGTGTGGCCACCGCCACCATCTGTGCGCGCTTTGGCATGGAATGCATCGTCTATATGGGCAGCGAAGACGTGAAGCGTCAGTTGCAGAACGTCTACCGCATGAACCTGCTGGGCGCCAAGGTGGTGCCGGTCGAATCCGGTTCCAAGACCTTGAAGGATGCGCTCAATGAAGCCATGCGCGACTGGGTCACCAATGTCGAGACCACCTTCTACATCATCGGTACCGTGGCCGGTCCGCATCCGTATCCGATGATGGTGCGCGACTTCCAGTCGGTGATCGGCAACGAGTGTATCCAGCAGATGCCGGAAATCGCTGCGCGCCAGCCTGATTACGTGGTGGCGGCGGTCGGCGGCGGCTCCAATGCCATGGGCATCTTCTATCCGTATATCGACTACCCGGACGTCAAGCTGGTCGGCGTGGAAGCCGCCGGCGATGGCCTGGACACCGGCCGCCACTCGGCCTCGCTGACCCTGGGCTCGCCCGGCGTGCTGCATGGCAACCGCACCTACCTGCTGCAGGATGCCAACGGCCAGATCATCGAGACCCACTCGGTCTCGGCCGGCCTGGATTATCCGGGCGTGGGCCCGGAACACGCCTGGTTGAAGGACAGCGGTCGTGCCAGCTATGCCTGCATCACCGATGATGAGGCATTGGACGCCTTCAATACCTGCTGCCGCATCGAAGGCATCATCCCGGCGCTGGAGTCCAGCCATGCCCTGGCCCATGCGGCCAAGCTGGCGGCCACCTTGCCCAAAGACCAGATCGTGCTGGTGAACCTGTCCGGCCGAGGTGACAAGGATATGCATACCGTGCAACAGCGCCAGGGCTGATCCTGGATCTGGCCCGCATAGGTCGGCTGGTGCAGGCGCACCAGCCGGTCGGTTCGACAAAATACTTCATATCATCATGTCCAGAATCCAGACCACCTTTTCCCGACTGGCCGAGCACAAGCGCAAGGCCCTGATTACCTTTATCACCGCTGGCGATCCGGCCCCTGAGTTGACCGTGCCGCTGCTGCACGCGCTGGTGGCCGGTGGCGTCGATATCCTCGAACTGGGCGTGCCGTTCTCCGACCCCATGGCCGAAGGCCCGGTGATCCAGCGCGCCTGCGAGCGTGCGCTCAAGTTCGGCATCAGCACCCATGACGTGCTGGGCTATGTGCGTGAATTCCGCAAGACCAACAGCCACACCCCCATCGTGCTGATGGGCTATGCCAACCCGATCGAGCGTTTTGGCGTGGATGCCTTCATCGCGGCGGCCAGCGAAGCCGGCGTGGATGGCACCATCGTGGTGGACTATCCCCCCGAGGAATGTGAAGAATTCGCCCAGAAGATGCAGGCCCAGGGCATGGACCCGATCTTCCTGCTGGCGCCGACCTCATCGGAAGAACGCATCCGCCAGGTGGCCGCCGTCAGCAGCGGTTTCTGCTATTACGTTTCACTCAAGGGCGTCACCGGCGCCGGCCATATCGACACCGCCGAAGTGGCCGAGCGCATCGCCGCCATCCGCCAGCATGTGAAGCTGCCCATCGCAGTGGGCTTCGGCATCCGTGATGGCGCTACCGCCCGCACGGTCGGCAGCGTGGCCGATGCGGTGGTGATCGGCAGCCGCATCATCGCCGAGCTGGAAAATACGCCCCAGGACCAGGCCTGCGACGCGGTGCAAGCCTTCGTCACCGACATTCGCCAGGCGCTCGACGCCTGAGCACCCTGATCCCCGCCCGCCAGGGCAGGGGGCGCAAGCCTGCGGCGTCGGTCGCAGGCTTGTTTTTTTGATACGGCGCAAGCCGGCAGTGTGCATCTTCTTGCCTGCTGGAAAGCATGACCGTGCTTTACGTCCGTCGCCGGTCGGCTCTGGTACAATGCGCGCCACCGGAAAAATCTATGAGGTCTCTATGAGCTGGCTTGAGAAGTTACTGCCACCCCAGATTCAACGCGGTTCCACCAGCCGCAAAGCCATCCCGGAAGGTTTGTGGGTCAAGTGCCCCTCCTGCGAAGCGGTGCTCTACCGTACCGACCTGGAATCCAATCTGCATGTCTGCCCCAAGTGCAGCCATCACATGCGCATCCGCGCCCGCGCTCGTCTGGATGCCCTGCTCGACGAAGGCGGCCGCTATGAGATCGGCCAGGAAGCCCTGCCGGTCGATACCCTGAAGTTCAAGGACAGCAAGAAGTACCCGGATCGTCTGAAGGACGCCATGGAATCCACCGGCGAAACCGATGCCATGGTGGTCATGGGCGGCGCCATCATGACCCTGCCGGTCGTGGTGGCCTGCTTCGAGTTCGAATTCATGGGCGGTTCCATGGGTTCGGTGGTGGGCGAGCGCTTCGTGCGCGGCGCCCAGGCCGCCCTGGAACAGAAGGTCCCCTTCATCTGCATCACCGCCACGGGCGGCGCGCGGATGCAGGAAGGCCTGCTGTCCTTGATGCAGATGGCCAAGACCACCGCCATGCTGACCAAGCTGGCAGAAAAGAAGCTGCCCTTCATCAGCGTGCTGACCGACCCCACCATGGGTGGCGTGTCGGCCTCGTTTGCCTTCATGGGCGACGTGGTGATGGCCGAACCCCGTGCCCTGATCGGCTTTGCCGGCCCGCGCGTGATCGAGAACACGGTGCGCGAGAAGCTGCCCGAAGGCTTCCAGCGTGCTGAATTCCTGGTCACCAAGGGCGCCATCGACATGATCGTCGACCGTCGCAAGATGCGCGAGGAAATCGCCCATCTGCTGGCCCTGTTGCAGAACCAGGCGGCCGAAACGGTTTCCTGATCAGCGCTATACTTCAGGCCCGGATTTGCAGAAGTGCAATTCCGGGCCTTGTTTTTTCGTAATCCGTAATTCGTGTATGTGCAGTAGCTTCACCCACCGAGACGCGCCATGACTTCCCAAGCCTCCCCGACTCCCGCCACCTTGAACGAATGGCTGGCCCTGCTGGAACAACGCCATTTCAAGCAGATCGATATGGGCCTGGAGCGTGTGCTGGCGGTCAAGCAAAAGCTCGACATCCGTTTCGACTGCCCGGTCATCATGGTGGCCGGTACCAATGGCAAGGGCTCGACCTGCGCCATGCTGGAGTCCATCCTTTCGCGCGCCGGTTACCGCGTGGGCCTGTATATCAAGCCGCATTTCCTGCACTTCAATGAACGTGCCCGCATCAGCGGCGACATGGCCAGCGATGCCCAGTTGATCGCCGCCTTCGAGGCAGTGGAAGCCCAGCGCGGCGAGATCTCGCTGACCTATTTCGAATTCACCACCCTGGCCATCATGAAGCTGTTGGCCGATGCCAAGCAGGATGTGGTGATCCTGGAAGTCGGCCTGGGCGGGCGTCTGGATGCGGTCAATGTGGTCGATGCCGATGTGGCCATCGTCACCAGCATCGATATCGACCATACCGAATACCTGGGCGAGACCCGCGAAGAGATCGGTTTCGAGAAGGCTGGCATCTTCCGTCCCGGCAAGGTGGCGGTGTGCGGCGATCCGCTGCCGCCCAAGTCGCTCATCGCCCACGCCGAGAAGATCGGCGCCGATCTCTGGCTCATGGGCCGCGACTACAACTACCAGGGCGACAAGCAGCAATGGGCCTATGGTGGCCGCGCCATGCGCCGCAATTCGCTGGCCTATCCCAGCCTGCGCGGCGCCAACCAGCTATTGAACGCCTCGGCCGCGCTGGCTGCACTGGAAGCCCTGCGCGAAGTGCTGCCGGTGGGCGCCCAGGAAGTGCGCACGGGGCTGGCCACGGTGGAGTTGCCGGCGCGCTTCCAGGTGCTGCCGGGCCAGCCGCTGGTGATCCTGGATGTGGCGCACAACCCCCATGCGGCGGCTACCCTGGCCCAGAACCTGGACAACATGGGCTTTCATCCCTACACCTATGCAGTCTTCGGTTCCATGCTGGACAAGGATATCGAAGGCGTCATCAGCCACCTCAAGGACAAGATCGACCACTGGTGCGTGACCGATCTGCCGCTGCCGCGCGCGGCCAGCGCGCAACAGCTCAAGGAGACCCTGCTGGGGGCCGGTGTGCAGCCGGAATTCAGGCGGGACGCGGCGCGTAGTATAGAAACCTTCACTTCCCCGGCCCAGGCATATGCAAATGCATTAAGCAGAGCAGGGGAGAATGATAGAATTGTGGTTTTCGGATCCTTCCTGACCGTAGCCGGCGTCATGCAGGCGCGCCGCCCCGGTCGGCACTGATTCCGAACCCGATTTTCGGAGCCGGCCGCCACGCCCGGCGGCGCCAGGACCTGATTGGCCAGGCAGGTTTTCCACGATTTCCCGATCAATTCAAGACGACTCCGCATGGGCTTGTTCTCGCTTTTCCGTAAAAACAAGCAGGACTCTGCTTCTGACCAAGGTACTTTCCGCTCGCGTGCCGACGAGCAATCTTCCGTCATTCGCAGCCGTAACAGCCGCAGCACCGCCAATGGCAGTGGCCGCGCCGCCAGTGGTCGCGCCAAGGCCGGCAAGGATGCGGCCGACCCGCTGCTGCCGGAAAAGAAGCGCGCCCGCCGTCGCCTCATCGGTGCCGTCGCGCTGGCCCTGGCGGTGGTGATCGTGTTGCCGATGATCCTCGATTCCGAGCCCAAGCCCTTGAACGAAGACATCGCCATCCAGATCCCGTCCAAGGACGCACCGGTGGCGGACATGACCCAACCGGGCCGCAGCGATCCCAAGCAGGCCTCGCTGGACCAGAAGGAAGAGATCGTCGAGCCCGCCAGCATCGCCCCGGAACCGGCCAGCCCGACCCCGACACCAGCACCGGCAGCGGCCCAGCCGGAGACGCCGCCGGTGGTGGCAGCGCCCAAGGTGGTCGAGAAGCCGGTGGAGAAGCCGGTCGACAAGCATCAGGAAAAGCCGACCGAGAAGCCGGTCGAAAAGCCGACCGAAAAGCCCGTCGCCAAGACCGAACGCAAGGAAGAACCCAAGAAGGAAGCCGCCAAGCCCAAGGCGCCGGCCGCCACCGATGACGATGCCGCCCGCGCATTGGCGATTCTGGAAGGCAAGTCCGGCGCTGCGGCAGCCCCGGCTGAGAAGAAACCGGCTGCTGCCGGTGGCAAGTTCGTCATCCAGGTGGCCGCGCTGGCGACCCAGGACAAGGTCAATGAATTGCGTAACAAGTTGAGTGCCGCCGGCATCCATTCGTACACGCAAAAGATCGCCACCCAGGCCGGAGACCGCACGCGCATTCGCGTCGGCCCCTTCGCCAGCCGTGAAGAAGCCGAACGCATGGGCGGCCGAATCAAGAAGCTGGGCCTGAATGCGACGATTGTTCCTGCTTGAATTTGGCTACAGATAGCCGCATATTGTTGCCATCGTGACGATATTTGACTACTTGGTGCTGCTGATCCTGGCCTGTTCGGTGATCATTGGTACGCTGCGCGGTTTCGTGCGCGAGGTGTTGTCGCTGGCCGGCTGGATCGTGGCGCTGGTGGTGGCCAATACCTATGGCGAGGCCTTGTCGGCGATGTTGCCGGATGTGGTGCCGGGCGAATTGACGCGGCTCATCGTGGCCTTCATTGCCTTGTTCATCGGCACCCGCTTGCTGGTAGCGCTGGTGGCCAAGACCCTGGGTGAGCTGGTCAAGGCCACCGGGCTGGGTTTGCTGGACCGGACCTTGGGCAGTGTGTTCGGCGTGGCGCGTGGTGTGCTGCTGGTGGTGGCGGTGGCCTTGCTGTGCGGCACCACCGAGATTCCGCGCCAGCCGTTCTGGACCCAGGCCCGCTTCAGTCCCTGGGTGGTACAGGCGGCCCAGGCGGTGTTGCCCTACCTGCCGGGCAAGCTGGCTGAGCATGTGAGTTTTTCCACTCCGGTCTGAAGGGCGACCCCGTGGCGGGGTGCATCGGGATCGGGTGGCAGTCGTGGTTCATTTTCGTTTTCGTTTTTCGTTAGGAGTCCACCATGTGTGGCATCGTCGGTATCGTCTCTCATAGTCCCGTCAACCAGATGCTGTATGACGCGCTGCTGCTGCTGCAGCACCGCGGCCAGGATGCGGCGGGGATCGCAACCAATCACGCCAACGGTTTCTCGATGCACAAGGCCAATGGCCTGGTGCGCGACGTCTTCCGTACCCGCAACATGCGCTCGCTGCCCGGCAACACCGGCATCGGCCAGGTGCGCTATCCGACCGCAGGCAGCTCTTCCTCGGAAGAAGAGGCGCAGCCGTTCTACGTCAATGCCCCCTTCGGCATCATCCTGGCGCACAACGGCAACCTGACCAATGCGGAACAGTTGAAGATCGAGATGTTCAAGAACGATCGCCGCCACATCAACACCGATTCCGATACCGAAGTGCTGTTGAACGTGCTGGCCCACGAGATCCAGCAAGCCACCACCGGCTATTCGCTGGACCCGGCCGCGCTCTTCAAGGCGGTGGCCATGGTGCACAAGCGGGTGCGCGGCTCCTACGCCGTGGTGGCGCAGATCGCCGGTTATGGTCTGTTGGGCTTCCGCGATCCGTATGGCATCCGTCCGATGTGCCTGGGCTTCAACGAGAGCGACAAGGGCATCGAATACATGATGGCCAGCGAATCGGTGGCCCTGGAAGGCATGGGCTTCCGCTTCCTGCGCGACGTCAATCCGGGTGAAGCGATCTTCATCGACAACGACGGCAAGCTGTACAACCAGCAATGCGCCGAAAACCCGACCCTGAACCCTTGCGCCTTTGAATACGTCTACCTGGCCCGTCCGGACTCCATCATCGATGGCGCCTCGGTCTACGCCACCCGTCTGAAGATGGGCGAGTTCCTGGCCGAGAAGATCCGCAAGCAGTTCCAGCATGGCGAGATCGACGTGGTCATGCCGATTCCCGATTCCTCGCGTCCGGCTGCCATGGAACTGGCCTTGAAGCTGGGTATCGAGTACCGCGAAGGCTTCATCAAGAACCGCTACATCGGCCGCACCTTCATCATGCCGGGCCAGGCGCTGCGCAAGAAATCGGTGCGCCAGAAGCTCAACGCCATCGGTAGCGAATTCAAGGGCAAGAACGTGCTGCTGGTGGATGATTCCATCGTGCGTGGCACCACCAGCCGGAAATCGTGCAGATGCGCG
>NZ_BADI01000646.1:0-4870 GCF_000333555.1 Herbaspirillum sp. B65
CAGGTGACCACCGGCATCCAGGCACTGCCGCGCGGCCAGCGCATGGCCGGTGCCGCACTGGGCTGACGNCCGGTGCAGACCTATCGCTATGTGCTCTNGCCGATGGCTTTCCGCATCATCATCCCGGCACTGACCAACGAGTTTGCCGCCATCATCAAGAACAGTTCGGTGGCACTGACCATCGGCTTGGTCGAGCTCACTGCGGCGACCTACTCGATGCGTGAATTTACCTTCCAGACGTTCGAGGCGCTCACCGGTGCCACCGTCATCTACGTGATCATTTCCGTCATCGCCCTGTTCCTGGCGCGTCTGCTGGAAAAAGTCACCGCCGTTCCGGGCTACATCACCGGCGGCAGCACCAGCGCAGGAGGGCATTGATCCATGTTCAGCAATTTCGATTTCGACGTCATCCAGCGTTCCTGGGTCTACCTGTTTACGACCGGCCTGAAGTTCACCCTGATCCTGACCTTCTCGGCCATGGCCGGCGGCATCATCCTGGGTACGCTGCTGGCCATGATGCGCTTGTCGTCCAACAAGCCGCTCTCCTTCATCGCCACCACCTACGTCAACCTGATCCGCTCCATTCCGCTGGTGCTGGTGATCTTCTGGTTCTACTTCCTGGTGCCCTTCATCGGTGCCTGGATCATCGGCGCCTCCGAGCCTATCCAGGTCGGCGCCTTCGAATCGGCCCTGATCACCTTCATCCTGTTCGAGGCGGCTTACTACTGCGAGATCATGCGCTCGGGCATCCAGTCCATCCCGCGTGGCCAGGTGTTCGCCGGCTATGCCATCGGCATGAACTACTGGCAGATGATGGGCAACGTGGTGCTGCCCCAGGCCTTCCGCAACATGACGCCGATCCTGCTCACGCAAACCATCGTGCTGTTCCAGGACGTCTCGCTGGTCTATGTGCTGGGTTCGGTGCCGGACTTCGTCACCAGCGCCTCCAAGATCGCTCAGCGTGATGGCCGTCTGGTGGAAATGTACCTGTTCGTGGCCGTGGTCTACTTCATTCTCAGTTTCAGCTTGTCGCAACTGGTCAAGCGCTTCCAGAAGAAGATCGCCATCATCCGCTAATGCCTTTGACGGCCGCCGCCGGTGCGCTATAGCGAGGCGGGCGGCCAGTCAATCCAGAATTCAGAAATCCAGGAGAAACAAATGATTGAACTCAACAATGTCAGCAAGTGGTACGGCAGCTTCCAGGTCCTGACCGACTGCTCGACCTCCGTCAAGAAGGGTGACGTGGTGGTGGTGTGCGGCCCGTCCGGTTCCGGCAAGTCCACGCTGATCAAGACCGTCAACGGCCTGGAGCCGTTCCAGAAAGGCACCATCACCGTCGATGGTGTCTCGGTGGGTGACCCCAAGACCAACCTGTCCAAGCTGCGCGCGCGCATCGGCATGGTGTTCCAGAACTTCGAACTGTTCCCGCACCTGTCCATTCGCGAGAACCTGACCATCGGCCAGATCAAGGTGCTGGGCCGCTCCAAGGAAGAGGCCACCGAAAAGGGCTTGAAGTACCTGGACCGCGTGGGCCTGTTGGCGCACAAGGACAAGTTCCCCGGCCAGCTCTCCGGCGGCCAGCAGCAGCGCGTGGCCATCGCCCGTGCGCTGTCGATGGATCCGATCGCCATGCTGTTCGATGAACCGACCTCGGCGCTGGACCCGGAAATGATCAATGAAGTGCTGGACGTCATGGTCGGCCTGGCCCAGGAAGGCATGACCATGATGGTGGTGACCCACGAAATGGGCTTTGCCCGCAAGGTCGCCAACCGCGTGGTGTTCATGGACAAGGGCGTGGTGGTGGAAGATTGTGCCAAGGATGAGTTCTTCGCTTCGCCGCGTTCGGAACGCGCACGCGACTTCCTGGCCAAGATCATCACGCACTGATCGCGCCAGTCCTGTTGCAGCCAGGGCCGCTCCGGCAACGGGGCGGCCCTTGTCGTTTGGGCTATATCAAAAGGGCGGCAGGGCGGGTGCTCCGGGGTGCTTGACGGCTACGGTAGAATGTCGATCCTGAAGACATCGCGGCTGGCTCTCCACAGCCCGCATCCGCCGGGATGCCTCGCCTGACCCTCAGACCGACACCCACCCCAAGACCGAAAGACCCGCAATGAGCAACGTATTGACCATCACCCGCCCGGACGACTGGCACCTGCACCTGCGCGACGGCGCCACCATGCAGGACGTGCTGCCGCACACCGCTCGCCAGTTCGCGCGCGCCATCGTCATGCCCAACCTGAAGCCGCCGGTGACCACTACCGAGCAGGCCGGTGCCTATCGTCAGCGCATCCTGGCCGCGCTGCCGGCAGGCATGAGCTTCGAGCCGCTGATGGTGCTCTACCTGACCGACAATACTCCGCCCGATGAGATCCGCCGTGCCAAGGACAGCGGTTTCGTCAAGGCCGTCAAGCTCTATCCGGCCGGCGCCACCACCAATTCGGATGCTGGTGTGACCGATCTGTCCAAGTGCTACAAGACGCTGGAAGTATTGCAGGAAGTGGGAATGCCCTTCCTGGTCCATGGCGAAGTGACCAATCCCGAGATCGACCTGTTCGACCGCGAAGCGGTCTTCATCGATCGCATCATGAAGCCGCTGCGCCAGGCCATGCCCGAGCTGAAGGTGGTGTTCGAACACATCACCACCAAGGAAGCGGCCGACTACGTGCTGGCTGGCGAAGGCCCGACGGCCGCCACCATCACGGCGCACCACCTGCTGTTCAACCGCAACGAGATGTTCAAGGGCGGCATCCGTCCGCATTACTACTGCCTGCCGGTCTTGAAGCGCGAGACCCACCGCAAGGCGCTGGTGGCCGCCGCCACCTCGGGTAATGACAAGTTCTTCCTGGGCACCGACTCGGCGCCGCACGCCAAGGGCGTCAAGGAACATGCCTGCGGCTGTGCCGGTTGCTACACCGCCCTGCACGCGCTGGAGCTGTATGCCCAGGCCTTCGATAGCGCCGGCGCGCTGGACAAGTTCGAAGCCTTCGCCAGCTTCAATGGCCCGGACTTCTACAACCTGCCGCGCAACACCGGCACCGTGAGCTTGAAGCGCGAGACCTGGTCCATCCCGGCCGAGTTGCCCATGGGCGAGGCCACCGTGGTGCCGCTGTCGGCCGGTGAACAGATCCACTGGAAGATGGTCTGATCTTTTTCAATTCCGATCAGCCATGTTCCTTCGTCCCCGGTTCGCCTCCTGCTCGATGCAGCGCGAGGCGGCCGGGATGTCCCTGACAACGAGAGAAAGGCGAGGTGTATGCAATTCGTCGATGAACTGATTAACGATTTCGACAAGGCGCTGCGCGTGATCAATGGCGTGGTCTTCGAGAGCCGTCCCAATCCCGGGCGCGGCCTGCCGGACGGGATCATGAGCGAGGCCGAGAAGCGCCATGCGGCCGGGCTGATGCGCGTCAACAATGTGGGCGAGGTGTGTGCCCAGGCGCTCTATGACGCCCAGGGGCGGTTTGCCCAGACCCGCGAGATCAAGCAGGCCTTCGAGCGTGCCGGCATCGAGGAAGAGGATCATCTGGCCTGGACCGCCGAACGTGTGCGCGAGCTGGGTTCGCACACCAGTCTGCTCAATCCGCTGTGGTATGGCGGCGCCTATGTGCTGGGCAGCATTGCTGCGCGCCTGGGCGATGCGCGCAACCTGGGCTTCGTCTCCGAGACCGAGCGCCAGGTCGAGCATCACCTGATAGGGCATCTGGACAAGTTGCCGGCGCAGGACAACCGCTCGCGCGCCATCGTCGACCAGATGCGCATCGATGAAATCGCCCACGGCCAGGCCGCACGCGACCTGGGGGCGGCCGAGATGCCGGCGCCGGTCAAGGGGCTGATGAAGCTCATGGCCAAGGTGATGACCACGGTGGCTTATCGGATCTGATCGATGATCCGCCTTGCCGGTAGAAGAAAAAAGCGGCCGTGGCCGCTTTTTTCTTGGGGCCTGCGCGACTAGGCTTACTGTTGCTGTTGGGCGGCGGCCGAGGAAGTGTCGGTCAGGTCGTCGATGATCTCGAAGGAGTGCGTCATCTCGGCCGTCTTCTCCAGCATGATCGAAGCCGAGCAATACTTGTCGTGGGACAGCTTGATGGCGCGTTCCACCACATTGGTCTTGAGGTTGCGGCCACGCACGGTGAAGTGGAAATGGATCTTGGTGAAGACCTTGGGATCGGTCTCGGCGCGTTCGGACTTCAGGGTCACATCGCAGCCGCGCACATCCTGGCCGCTCTTGCGCAGGATCACCACCACGTCATAGGCGGTGCAGCCGCCGGTGCCGGCCAGCACCACTTCCATCGGACGCGGCGCCAGGTTGCGGCCACCGCCGTCGGGTGCGCCATCCATCGTCAGCAGGTGGCCCGAACCCGTTTCAGCCGTAAAGGTCATGCCGGACAAGCCGGTCCTGCACTGTCCCCGATCCGGATAACGGACCAAGGTTAGAACCTCAAACAAACCAGGGTGGTATTTCAAGGTCGGCTCCATAGAGACTAGCGTCCCTACTTCAAAGCCTCCCACCTATCCTACACAGATTGGTTCAAAGTCCAATGCAAAGCTACAGTAAAGGTTCATGGGGTCTTTCCGTCTAGCCGCGGGTAGATTGCATCATCACAAACATTTCAACTTCGCTGAGTCTCGGGAGGAGACAGTGTGGCCATCGTTACGCCATTCGTGCAGGTCGGAACTTACCCGACAAGGAATTTCGCTACCTTAGGACCGTTATAGTTACGGCCGCCGTTTACTGGGACTTCAATCAAGAGCTTGCACCCCATCATTTAATCTTCCAGCACCGGGCAGGCGTCACACCCTATACGTCCACTTTCGTGTTTGCAGAGTGCTGTGTTTTTATTAAACAGTCGCAGCCACCATTTATGCACCC